>DLTN01000114.1:0-9787 GCA_002500925.1 Gemmatimonadales bacterium UBA7835
CGGGAGTTCACGAAAGGTCTCGAGTGGGACGAACTCTGCTTTCGGCATAATCGTCGTCGTCAGCCCCTGAGCCGCGCGTACAAGTCAACGTGAGAGGTGCCAGTCTCTGTCTCCCCAATAACTCTTGCGGCAGGCAGTCCGAGAGACTGCGAAATCAAACGGACGTTCACCATGTCTACCACTTCGTCGTGAGACAATCGGATATTACCCCAGCGTGCGACTGGTGTACTCCGGTATCCATCATAGACACGCTCGAGTGCTCCTACGTGAGCATCGTCTGGCACGGGGACGTGCAGAGCAGACGAACCAACTCCATACCGTGCTGTCAGCTCTGACCAACTCCTGCCAGCTTGGCGCAAAGCCACCAAAGCTTCGGGGGACACGCCACTTCGCCGAGCCACGAAGAGGACAACTGGAATTTCATCAGCTGGTATCTCCCACTCGCTAAGAATTGACACTTCGTTAGAGGGCAGACTGAAGAAGCTCGCAACGGCACTCAAGTAATCTGCTTTCGCGGCCGTAGACTCTTGACCCGTAACAGGTGTGACCGAAGCCACTAGAAACATGAAGATGAGAAGAGAGCGCCGCATGAAGCTAAGTTCGACCCCGGGAGATAATTTTCGACTCGAAGTATGCAGCACCCCGGTCGGAGACACCAGACAATGAAACTTGAGCATGAACCGGGCCAAACTGCCACATGATGATGTGACTTTAGCTCTCATCTAGCTAATGCGCACGAAATCAAGACACACTGATCTAGGACTTGAGCTCGTGAGTCTTCTAGCCGGGGAAAAGCCTCATCAAGAGAGTCTCCAGTTCTTGACCTGAACGGGGACCTCGCAGAATTACCCAACCCGTTTCTGCCTTAACCCTCACCTCGTTAAGGCTCGTACCCAGCGACGGTAGTACATCGAGTCCGACCCCTGGCTCGAGTAGGATGACCTGTATCGAATAGTCACCCTCTAAACGCTGCGTCGTGATTGTGCCGATGAATTTCCTGCCACCGCCAACGTTCTCGGTACGAGTCACCTCGAATCCCGGCACTGACTGCAGAGGCTCGTCTTTAAACCGACCGTCGTCCTCAGGTACAACCCGCACGCTCCCACGGCCCAGAGAAAACTGGCTGACTAATGTGGGACCAGAAACGCTACGGGGTCGGTCCATAAGCCCCTCAGATTTTGCTTCGACTTCCAGCTCCACCAAAGTCTCGAGTGGATCCCACTGAGCGATTCCCCGGGAGGGAACGATCCGGCGGTGTGCCACCAAAAGAGGTTCGATGTCGGGGATAAGGTCCATCGGGGTCTCGATATTAATAAGCTCCACAGCGTTGCCACTCTCTGCCCTGACAACCAGCCTAGACCTCTCCCTCTCCACATCTGTAACGCCAGATCTGGGGATCTCGACCTCACCTTCTTCCCTGGCTGGATCAATCACGCTGTGCTCCTGTCCCTGACTCGATGCATCCGCTAGGACCGAGGGGCCATAGACGCCGCCCAAGTTTCTTTCGTTGAGCCCATCTGTCTCAACCATAGGATTTCCTGACTCTGTAATAGCTATCGGCGCCAAGATCACCGATTCCGAAACAAAGCCCGTGTCATCAGGTCGCATCACCCAACCCACACCAATCGCTAGGATTACTGATGCTGCCCAACTCAGTCTCCTTCCATGAACCGGGACACGGGGCGGTATCTTCCTAGTTCTTTCAGCATAGGACTTCAGTTCTTCGATACTAGGAGCATCGGCGATAGGTGCCGCCATACTAAGGATGGCATGCGCATCAGAGCGGACCCTGCGCGCGCTTTCCAGCCGTTCTGAGCACTCGGCGCAAACATCGAGATGCTCTCTGACTCTCCGTGCTTCCGCGATAGGGTATTCTTCAAGTGCACCGTCTAGATACGCATGCAAGGCACCATCATCCACGTGCGACATCGTGCTCACCTTGTTGATTGTATGCCGTTACCAACCGCTTACGAGCGCGCGCGAGTGTCGTGCCCACCGCGCCAACAGCCATATCCAACTGTTTTGCGATTTCTGAGTAGCTTTGCCCCGCGTCCCACAGGAGCAACACCTCTCGATCCTTCTCCGAAAGGGAACTCAGTGCATTCCGGACTGCGCCGTGGCGTTCTTTCGAATCTAAGTCGGCTTCGGGTCCCCCTTGCGAGGCAGAAGTAGCCTCGCGATCGCTCTTGAGCAGCACGAGGTGTTTCTTTCTGCGAATGGCTGTCCGCGCCTCATCTCTCGCTAGGTTTGCTGCGACCTGGAATAACCAAGCCCTTGGTTTTTTTGGGTTGTGCTCGAGCGCACGAACGAACGCCTCCTGAGCTAGATCCCTCGCTCTCTCCACGTCCCACACTTTTCTGTGAAGGAAGCGCACCAGATCTGGGAAGGTTGTCCTGTACAGATCATTCCAGTCGATGCGACTCACGCACCCAACCCGATGCTTCGCCAAGCAGCCAAAATAGACCTCATTGTTTCGTCGTTCATAAGTGATCTACTGTTTTTCAGGAAGATCGTTCACTTCGATCATCCCCCTGTTCTTTTAGGACGGTCTAGCGATCACCCCTTGCACACAGACGTGAGTGTGGACTGATTCCTCAGGCATTCAGCAGCATCTATCCGGAGGATGAATCCTGTATATCGTGGTGCTGGGCGGAGGCCGTGTGGGCAGCGCAATCGTGCGTGACCTGACCGCAGAAGATGAATTCGAAGTACTAGTCGTCGACATCGACCCGGTAGCGGTTGAGAAGATGACGCGCTTCGGAGCGGACGGGGTCGTCGCAGACCTGTCACAGATCGAGAATGTCAGTCGGGCCGTGAAGGACGCAGACTTAGTGGTTGGCGCCGTTCCCGGCTTCATGGGATACCGAACCGTAAAAAGAGTACTCCAAGAAGGTCGACCAATCGTCGACATTTCTTTTTTTGAGGAGGACTCGGCCGGTCTTCAAGACCTAGCAGAGAGCGCCGGAGTCCCTTGCCTGGTCGACTGTGGCGTGGCACCCGGACTCAGCAACCTCGTGCTCGGGAACCGTGAGGAACACTTCGACGAAACAGAGTCTTACGTATGCTTTGCGGGTGGTCTTCCAAAAGAGCGCGTCTTGCCATGGGAATACAAGGCACCTTTTTCGCCGGCCGACGTCATTGAAGAGTACGTGCGGCCTGCACGTCAGAGACAAGCCGGTCAAGTTGTCACTAAGCCAGCGCTGACGGACACCGAACTGATCGACGTCCCAGGCATTGGGAGCCTCGAGGCGTTCAATACCGACGGCCTGCGCTCATTACTCCGGAATTGCGCGACGCCCAACATGGTCGAAAAGACGCTGAGGTATCCCGGACACGCGGCACGGATGCAAACGTTACGAGAAGCCGGCTTTTTCTCATCAGAGCCCGTCCAAGCCGCATCCGGAAGCGTGGTTCCGAGAGATGTGACCGAGTCACTCCTTTTCGACGCGTGGCGATTCGATGAAGGCGATCTCGACCTCACCATCCTTCGCATTGTCATCGAGGGGACCAAAGACGGTCAGCGGCAGCGGCATACTTTCAGCATGGTAGATCACTACAATCCTGCCACTGAAACGATGTCTGTAGCTCGCACGACCGGATACACGTGTACCTCTATGGTCAAACTCATAGCTAAAGGAATCTGGGCTCAGCCTGGCCTAGCCACACCGGAAATCGTAGGGCGCAATCAAGAAGCGTACGATGCTGTTATCGAACATCTTCGTGACCGAGACGTCTACCTCGATCTCAATGTGGAAGTACTGCCTCTCTAGTGACTCAAAGAATAAGGTGCGCCCCGATCCGATACGGGTCTCCTTAATGACCTCTCATGACCGGGTACAGTCCTGATTCGATTTGACCGTCGAAAATCGCCCAGTTAGCGAACCCGTCATCGGAACGTGGTTCCAATAAGGTGAAAGCCAGTCGCCCGAGAGGCTGATCCACGGGCACCGCTACTGTGCCCGGCGGCAATGCACGAGTAACGGAGCGCCAAGAACCGAACACGACCCGTTCGTTACGGCCCTGAAAAGAACGATCAGCTGTTGTCGTCGAATCCACTATGAATTGTTCGATCTGGACTTCGCCGACCGGCGCCATGCCAGTCTCAACCCCGTGAGCACGAAGACGCTCAATTGCGCTTTCCGCATCCGGAAGGATGTAGTAAACAGCAGGAGCTACTTCAACTTCAGTAGGTGAGAATGTCCCAAATTCATGCATCAAAACCGGATTAGACACCTCCTGGCGGCGAAGAATAATCTCACCGGTCTGCGGATGCCTCTCCTCCGCAACCTCTCCCATCAGAATCTCTACTTCAGACGGCGAACTCTCGAACGTAGCTCTCGTCGCTAGCTCCATCCCTACCACACTAGCGTCCGCTTCCCGCACTAAGTCTTGGATGCTCTCCGCGTTCTCCTGAGCGAAATCGAGGATCTCCTCAACGAACCAGAGAGTGCTCATTACCCGATCTTCGAACGTATCGTATGCGTATGCCTCAGATAGAATCGCCATCCGGTTACGCAGCCCAATGTAATTGTTGTTGAAACGAGGCCTGTGATCAAACGTGTACCAACCAGGACGGCGCTGACTCGTATTCCCGTAGTAGTAGTAGTCCCACCCGTGCTTTTCCTTTATTCGATCGGTAACGGTGGGGAGCCATTCATCACGAAGGAAAGAATCGATCGAGCCCGGTGTGTTGGGGTGCAGTGGGGGAGAATAGGTGAGGCGGTATGCATGCCGGGTCCCATTCGTTGTGTGCAGATCAACCCCGACGTGCGGATCGTACGCGGTCATCATCCTGACTAAAGACCTCGCTTCCGGGGAATCCAGCTTCATGTGATCCCGATTGAGATCGAGTCCCTGAGCATTCGGACGCTGACCCATCCCACCAAGAGGGCCGTGCTGTCGAGGCCTGTTCCTAAGATCAACACGCTCGTTGCCGTCGGCATTGTAGATTGGCGCTATCAAGAGTACGAGATCGTCGGCCCATGACGGATAATGCCCACGTACGTAGTCGCGCAGCAGCATCTGTAGGGCTTCTTTGCCGCAAACTTCTCCCGCGTGGATGTTTCCCTGCAGATAGATTCTGGTTTTACCGGTATTAAGCACTGCTTGAGGAGATGCATCTGGTGCGCCGAGTACCAAGAGCGGCAATCGTCTGCCCTCGTTGGTATATCCGAAGTTGGTCAGGTGGATTTCGTCTGAGCCTGCTGCAAGCGCTTCAGCAAAAGCCATGACATCCTCATAGCTGCTCGTCTCTATAAAATCGGTAGCTTCCGCCCGAGTCAGCAGCTGGTCGAACGACTCCTGAGCTTCTGCAGCGTTGTCTTCCGTAGCGCTATAGGTAATGACGAGTGCCAGTATCAGCAGGTAGCGAAAACGGATCATGCCAGATTCCAGTTTGAGTTCGGGGAGAAAACGTAGTAAGGCCTTGGCTATCCGTATAGCTTGCGATCGCTCGTGTCAGAGTCCCGAGTCTAGCAAAACCTGAAACGGGGCCTGCTTAGCTGGATTCGGGCAAAACCTCTTCCGATCCCGAACTCGCAGAGCCTGGTCCGCCAGCGAGACCCTCCACGTACCGATTGTGGTCCGCTTCCAATCTGGATGTAGCCTCAGCAAGAATACTGAGCCCGTTCAGAGCCCGATCACGCTCCTCGGGTCGCATACTCATAAGCACCGCGTCTACTCGGGCTGGATCAAGAGGGGGAGCAGCGTCGCGGATAGCCCTGCCTTCAGCGGTAAGAAGAACATTCATCACCCTCCTATCGGCCGGATCCCTACTCCTCGTTATAAGACCTGCCACTTCGAGCCTTTTTAAGTTCAGAGACATCGTGGACATGGTAACGCCAAGGTACTCGGCGAGTTCCCCAACCATTACGGGGTCAACATCATCCATCTGCCTAAGGAGCCTCAACTGATGCTCCGTGACCTGGACATCCGACGGAAGCGCTTCCCAAAACCTCAGCCTGAGCCTCTCGGTGATCCGTGGGAGCGTATACAACACAAAATCTACATTAGACATGCCAATATAGTAATTAATTTGATTCGTCAAATCAAATTAATTAATCGTTACCATGGTTGATGATATAGGGTTATTGAGCGGCTAGCGGGGTTCTAACCACGATGCGAGGAAGGGTTCGTTAGAGAGGCAAACGGCTCGGATGCCAAATCCGCTTAAAACACGTACCGGAGGAATTCGCCCCTCTCTTCAAAGAAAGCGTGGCCTGAGAGCGAAGGCGCAGCTCTTTGGATCAGGTACCCGCTGCGACTACCTTGGTCATATTCCGCTAAAGACGCCCGATCCTGGGCCAGCACCTGGACCCCTTCTGCAGCTCTGGCACGACATGATTGAATGGATCAGCAGCCCCGAGGCTTGGATTGCCCTTCTTACACTGACGATCCTAGAGATCATTCTTGGGATCGACAACATCATTTTCATCGCGATCCTCTCGGACCGCGTGAAGATGGAACTGCGCTCGCGAGCTCGCAGGATAGGACTCACCGTCGCGATCTCTACGCGGATTCTCCTTCTCTTCTCCATTGTATGGATCATGCGGCTCACCGAGCCCCTATTTGAGATCTTCGGTCATGCGTTTTCCGGCCGCGACCTGATCCTGACCATAGGCGGAGTCTTCCTACTCTTTAAGGCGACCAGAGAACTCCATCATAAGCTTGAGGGGGAAACCGAGAGAGAAAACCAAAGCGGTCATGCTTCTTTCGCCTCGGTTGTAGCACAGATCGCTCTCTTGGACATCGTCTTCTCTCTCGACTCTGTCATCACGGCAGTCGGCATCGCCGATCACCTACCAGTGATGGTGATCGCGGTTCTGATTGCTGGGCTTTTTATGATCGTGTCAGCTGAGAAAGTCAGTGCGTTCGTGAGTGCTCGTCCCACGGTTAAGGTTCTAGCGCTTTCCTTCTTACTGCTGATCGGGATGTCCCTCGTGGCTGAAGGTATGGGCCAACACATACCCAAGGGGTACATCTATTTTGCAATGGGATTCTCAGTCTTCGTAGAGATCATCAACCTTCGCATTGCTCGACCCCGCCAAGGACCGGTCCGCCTACGCGGACCGCGGATGAGAGCCACGGATCCCGAAACGCCCTAGAACACCCAGCGTTACTGTCTTATTCACTCTCTGGTTCGTGCTTAGGCGGGCGCCCCCTTTTTACAAGGCACGCCCGCCTAATCACCGTACCACTCAGGCACCGCAAAGGGTATCAGAGACCCTGAACTCCAGCGGCCCCGTCAGCGGAAACATTGAAGAAATGCCACATCCCAATCGCTGAATGACCCGCTATATAGCAGACCATCGAGTAGTTGCCCGCAACATCTGCAACGAACGTGACCGTCTCTGTCTCACCCGGCATTGTGCCATCAATCATTGACTGCGGGTTGTCTGTGATCGCCCCGGCAAAAACCGGTTCCGGCATAGGTGGGACTGTGAAATTGACCAGCTCCGTCGAGATCCCAACGCTGTGTGCCATGTTCGGATCACGATTTTCAAACTCTATCGTGACCTCGTACCCCTCGGGCACCGTTATCGCCAGCTCTCCACGGATCGTTCCGTTGTAGCTCCAGTAATTGTTCTCCGGCGTTTCTCCAGCCACCATGACCAACCGAACCGTTTTGGCATCGTGATCGACTTGGTACCAATCGGGAATCGTCATAGGACCAGTAGGTGCCGCCGGACCAGCCGGTGCCACCGCAGCTGCCGGCTCCGTCTCCGGAGCATCAGCCGTAGCTTCAGGCTCGCCGCCTCCACACGCGGTGAACACCAATGCCACCGCAGGAATCAGCTTGAAAAACTTCATGAGCGTGATGTCCTCTTCTCAGTTTGTTAGCCCCGGAGACTTCTTTCCGGGGTCAATCCATGAATCGTCTGGTACTGCTACCCCTAAGAGTCTCTAGGGTGCTCCCTAAATCTGTCGTTTTAGAAAACCACACATATTTGGGAAACGGTCAGTTTCACGCTGTTCATCACCGTTGCTCCCAGCCAGTCCATCCCGGTCCTCTCACCGCCAAGCCAGGCATTTCTCCCGTGTGCTGCCCGTCGGATACCACCCCGACCCCATTCACTAAAACGTGCACCACTCCAGTCGAAAGCTGGTGAGGACGTTCATACGTAGCATGATCAGCTACCGTTTCCGGGTCAAACACAACCAGGTCGGCGTAGTAACCCTCTCTGAGAACGCCGCGATCGCGGATCTTCAGTCTCGTCGCCACTGCGGACGACATCTTTCTTACTGCATCCTCAAGGGTCAGCGCGCCTTCTTCTCGGACGTATTTTCCTAAAACCCGAGCAAACGTGCCGTACGTCCTCGGGTGAGCCAGTCCAGTAGCCGTAGTGGGATCCATTCCTCCTGCATCCGTACCAAACTTCATCCAGGGCTGAGCAATCTGCATCGCCACATTTTCCTCGCTCATCAGGAAGTAAATCGTCCCGACTCGCTGGCGTTCTGCAAGCACGAGATCCATAGCGGTCTCTGTCCAGTGCTTATCCATAGCTTCGGCAACATCCGATAACCACCAGCCCCTATACTGTTGGTGTTCCGGAAGATTCAGTCCAAGGAGCATCGTTCCTTCGGGTGTCGCCAGCGAGCAAAACGGTTCCCAAGGCTCGGTCTGGACCTCCATCTCCGACCTGATCTTCATCCTCATCTCAGGATCGGCCAGATTTTCGTAAAGCAACCCGTCAGCCGACGCCCACGGCGGGAAACAAGCGTCTAGGCCTGTGCCGCCTGCTGTATACGGATACATATTCGCCTGCACATCCACCCCAGAAGCCCGAGCTGAATCGATCTTGGCCACGGCCTCCGCTGCCTTATGCCAATTTCTTCTGCCTCCCGCCTTTAGGTGATAGATCTCGATCGGCACATCCGCTTGAATTCCGATCTCCAACGCTTCGTCAATCGCCTCAAGAAAGTTGTCCGCTTCAGAACGCAAGTGGGTGATATACACACCACCATAGGGGGCCATCGCCTCATTTATCGAAATCAATTCATCGGTCGAGGCAAAGTTTCCAGGGGGATAAACCAGCGCTGTAGCAATACCGAACGCTCCATCCTCCATCGACTCCTGGACCGCCTGTTGCATGGCTCTCCGCTCACGATCTCCAGCTTCCCCCATAGCCATGCCCATTCCGACAACCCTGATGGTGGACCCACCCACAAAAGAGCCAAAATTCACTGAGGCCTTATGATCCTCCATTGCCTCAATCCACTCTCCGAAAGTCTCGAACTGGGAAACGCCAGCCGCCGGTCCTGAGTTGGTCAGCATCTGGGGGCTCGACGGAGCATTAGTCGTCGATTCTCCCATGATCTCTGTGGTTACACCCATGGTAACCTTGGAAACCACCCGACCGTCACCTCCACCGAGGAAGCTGAAACGTGAGTGACTCTGGATGTCGATAAACCCAGGAGAAACCACCATTCCACTCGCATCAATCCTGTTTATCGCCTGCCGATCAGCCAACGCACCTGGCGCAGCGATAGTCACAATCCGGTCACCCCGAATTCCAACATCGCCGGGATACCAGGCATTCCCAGTGCCATCGACAATCTGGCCACCCTCGATCACGACGTCATACGCTTCCTGAACAGCCTGCAACGGCGATGGCGTGGCCGATGAAGTGGTTACGCAGACGCCAAACGTGAGCGCTAAAAAGTGGAGTCGGTTCATTAATCTTCGGGGTTGCGGTGGCAAAACATCTATCGAGCAATACTGAACTAGTCCACGCTGCGTCAACAGGAGACCAATATCAAGCTGGAGCAATCTGTGGAATTAGAACGC
>DLTN01000114.1:10163-11708 GCA_002500925.1 Gemmatimonadales bacterium UBA7835
GTTCTGCGGGAGTGCGACAATATCCGGATCACCTCCCCAAACAGAGTCATCGTTCAAGAATTTTCGGATCGGTCCAGATGGCAGCACCTCATAATCGGCTTGATGAAGTACCTCCATGCAAAGCTCTAGTTGCCTCTCATCATGGATCGCACACATCACTACAGGCCGCACTTGCGTCCGCACCAGACTTTCGACGATCCGGCTCTCAGATCCTTCAGCATCGACCTTCATCACCGTGGGGGGAGGGACTCCCGCATCCAGCATTCCACTGATCGAGCGCACCTCCACCTCTTCATCCCCGCGCCCAAGCCCGAGGGCCATAGAGCTACCTGATCCCCCGAATGCTTCTTTTCCGTCCCGCTCCGCAAGTGCATAGGGAAGGACGTTAGCCCGTCCTGAACAGTTCCATGCCACATGTCGCGTGAGATAGGACCGGTTGAGACGCGATGGTTCGAATGACCAGACTGAACCCTCAGGCCCTGCAAGCCTAGCGGTCAGGAGCGTAGCGTAGCCGTAGTGGGCACCAACATCCCAGACGACATCACCAAGCGACACGATCGCAGCGAGCGCTTCGAATTTAGCCAACTCGAACCGGCCTGACGCGAATCCCCTCCCTGAAACGGGCAAACTCCACCTGCAGCCCTTATTCGGGCCCGCCCGAACACGAACGGGAATAGAATCCAGCGGGCGGGATAAAACCCGCCGCACGCGGATCGGCAATCTCACGAACTTCGCTTCTTTACTTCGGGTTCAGTGAGCCCATATAGCGGAGGGACTTCGACACCAAGCTGTCCGAGGAGTTCGTATAACTGACCACGGTGGTGAATCTCATGCTCGACCATGAGCCGGAGCCATTTCCAAACACGAATCTGGGTTCCCCCTACCGTCTCGCACCGCTGCTGTAGCTGCTCGGGCGTGAGACCCCTCAAAATCTTGATGGTCTCGGAGTGAGCGCTGTCCATGTAGCTGAGCACCTGATCTAACCCTGAGGCGAGTTCCTGGCCGTGACCGGGGTATTTCGAGGGGTTGAGCCTAGCGTTTTCGGCCCACATCCATCGCTCGGCAGCCGCGATATGACGAAGCAGGTCCCCAGCCGAGAATCGTCCTTCGGCTGATCTCCACTCTAGGTCCTCCTCCGGCACGCAAACGGCGAGGTTGCGCGTGCGTGTTCGCACACTCTCAAAGTACTTCAGAAACGATTCGATTTCTCTGAATTCCACGGTCGCCTCAAACGATGAGCACATTCAAGCCCGATGCAACTCAGCGGGCTCGCCAACTCAAAGCAATAACGCCTAAGATGTCATAACTTGTCTAGCCAAAGATAAAGCTGAGGCCAATTCATGAACTGGATGGTCGCTCTCCGCATTGCTGACCATCTAAGGAGCGCTGATGAGCACGCACAAATCTGAGGTCCACAGATGGGTTCAGTGCGCAGCGCTAGTGACTGCCCTCGCCTTGAACGCCTGCAACACGCCGGACTTCGATGTCGTGATCTCCGGAGGCACGATTTACGACGGGTCCGGTGGCGAAGCCTACGTTGCAGAT
>DLTN01000096.1 GCA_002500925.1 Gemmatimonadales bacterium UBA7835
AGGATTGAGGTTCGGGCTAGACCCTGCTCAATCATCTTGCTCCAAAAGAGATCGCTTGAACGGCTTGGTTATATCTCCCGACCGATCATCTCTGCTGACCTTAACGAAAGGGCGCAAAATGTCGGAGTTCCATTCGCACATCCTCCGGAAACCATAGTCGGCGCACCGATTACAAATAGGTTTTCATGGTCATGCGTTCGTCCATACGAGTCCACTACGCTTGTACTTGGGTCCTCGCCCATCCGGCATCCGCCCCCTGGGTGCTCCATCTTAGTTGATACTTGGGTCGACATAACGGAGCCATCTCCAGCTGCAGCCATTCGTTCGAAGAGCCGGAACAATGTGTCGTGAGTACGCGCTCTAATGCTCAAAGATTCAGGAGCATCCCGGAACTCGATCTTCGGCATTGGGTCGCCCCAACGATTCGTTCTGTGTGGGTCGAGAGAGAGGAGGCTGTTTTTGTCTGGGATCACGTCGTAGTAGGCTCTAACGCGAGCTGAAGAGCGCTTAGTTCGAGCTCGCCAGTCTTCCATTATCTCGTCCCCAAAGAGTCTTGAGCCGCTATCGCTCCGGGGGCGGGGTTGGCGTCCGGCAGTCGATGTCCAGATTCTCAGGTCGTGTCTGAGATAGTGCTCCAACGGACCAGGACGTGCGAACATCCGGGACAAGAGCGAGTTGGTTGAGAACATGCCCGGATAGCTCTCAAAAGGTAGGTCGACCTGTGCGCTCACATATGGGTGCCCAGTCATGTACGTGCCGACCATTCCAGTTCTATTTGCTAGGCCCGCTGGGAATCGACTATTTGCCGAGAGCAGAAGCAGGTGCGGACTCCATGCATATCCAGCAGCCACCACGAAAATCTTAGCATGGAATTCGATTTGCTCATCCGGATCTTCGTAACTGGATCCTAAGGCGTAGCTCACCTTATCAGAGTTACTCTTCAGATTGAGTCGACGCACCAGGGTTCCTGTTACTAAACGGACCTTACCCTCATCAATGAGGCTATGGAGCGTGAGATCCGGCGTGTACTTAGCGCCAGTTGGGCACACGTGGCACGTATCGCATCGTCTGCAGACTGCTCGGCCATTCTCTGTTGTGGTCGCTTTCGCCCATGGCTGTGTCCAAAATGGTATACCAGCACTTTCACCCCATCTCTTGAGGATCTCGAGGTTGTAAGAGAGGGGTAGCGGAGGCATCGGATACGGGCCAGAACGCGGGTCGTATTCTGGCGGTCCGGGCTCACCAGCAACCCCGACTCGTTGTTCAAAGTCGGAGTAATAGGGTTCTAGTTCGTCGTAATCGATCTCCCAGTCTGTGCCAACGTTGTGCACAGACCGCTGCCTGAAGTCTTCCGGGGAGAATCTCGGACAGGCCCCATCCCAGTGCATAGCACATCCGCCCACGTGCATCGAGCGGTAGAAAAGCCCGTCTCCTGTTTGGTCACGGATATGGTCATTGGTCCAAGGGTTTTCTCCATAGTCTATGAATCGGCGACGTTTTGCGATCCTGTCGCGTGCTGGTGTCGTATGGCCTCCTGCCTCGACCATAACGATTTCGGCGTCTGTCAGCTCGGTTAACCGCTCGGCAGCGAGGATGGCAGTGATACCAGAGCCAATGATGCATATGTCTGAATCAATGCGAGTCGTCACTGGATGCAAATCTCGAACAAAGAATTCATGTGTAGTTCCATTCGTCGGTTACTCACTACATCGAACCCCTCAGAGGCTCGGGTCGATTTTCGACGTTTCCTATGCTTCTGCACTCAAGCTTAGCAATTCGCATTTGGTAACATCTGTCTACTGCATCAGCTGATGTGAAATAGTGGGCCATCAATGCTGTACCGACATGGTGTGCACGGCCCGGGGAAGGGAAGCTGGTGTCGGAGGATTCATCCATCTGTTCTCCTAGAAGCTCTCTCCGCTTCTGGTTTGTAAGGTTCACAAAACCGGTGTTCCACTTGGCTCGCGATAATAGATCTAGCGCCTCGATTTGGGCTGACCATCCTGGTACAGGGTCTGCCGGTCCATATGGGATTTCTGAGCCACCATAGGGATGGGTCAATTCTGCGACCGGCTCAAACTCAGAAAGCCAGAGTTCGAATGCTTCGACTGCCAGTTCACGACCAGTTTCGCCGATTGATTCGGGCAGGACAGCGTTCCCGATGGCACGCAACATCTTCTCATCAAGCTCCCTGTCATGTCCCGCCGAAGGACTTTGATCGTCAGCGCCTCCGACACCTATTGAGGCCGCGGAGACTGCCGCTGCCGATTGCTTGAGAAATGAGCGTCGGTTCTGTTTCATGTTGGCAGGTGCAGAGGGTCCAGGAAGTGTGTGCCGATGTGTTGCTGTGACTTCTGTAAGCCTAGAATACTTCGTAGGACCGTGGATCGACACATTAGCACATTGAGGTGACACCAATGGATGACGTTTCTCGTCAGGGCTTCCTCTCTAGAAGAGGCTTTTTGAAGGCGGGGGCGGCTGGGGCGACGCTTGCATCGCTTCCTGCCTGCGGCGCAACGGAATTGGGACGAACTCCGCTAGCGGCTCCAATAGGTGTGGATGACTCGTCTTGGGCTCACGTTCGAGCTCGATTCATGCTCGAGCCGGGACTCGCATATATGAATAACGCTAGTCTGGGTATGCCGCCGACCGAGGTGGTTAAGGCTGTATGCGATGGGTATGAGGCCATTTCAAGGGAGCCTTTGCAAGGAAAGAATGACCTCCAAGTCATTATCACCAATCAAGTTCTCCCTCGGTTAGCGGCCTACTTCGGAGCGGATGTTGGCGAGTTGTCCCTCACCCGGAATGCCACCGAGGGTTTGCACTTGCAGGCGATGGGGCTCGAGTTGAACCCAGGGGATGAGGTGATCATAACTACGCAGGAGCATCCCGCTGGTAATATGCCTTGGGCCTTACGTAAGGTGCGGCACGGAATCAAGGTCACCGAAGTCTTTATCCCCAGCCCTTTTGAGAGTGGGGAGCAAGTGGTAGCGCTGATGGAGGCGGCTATCACTTCACGCACCAAGGCGATCTCGTTCTGTCACGCGACCCGTGGTGGACATCTCTACCCGGTTAGAGAACTTTCGCGGATGGCGCGCAGACATGGAGTCATGAGCCTCGTCGATGGAGCACAGGCCATTGGTCAGATTCCTGTGGATTTAAGTGACTTGGAATGTGATGCGTATTCGGCCAGCCTCCATAAATGGATACTTGGCCCGGCGGGTACGGGCTTCATGTATGTTCGCAAGGGCGCGAGAGATCAGATCAAGAGTAGCTTCTCGGACCAATCGTTAATCGACTCGCCGAGCCTTGGCCCGGGAGGCACTGCTGACTTTCCGGTGCGCGCTGCGCTGAGTACAGCAATTGATTTTTGTAATGCCCTCGGGGCGGAGAAGATCGAACACCGCTGTCGCTATCTCTCGGACTATCTGAAGGTAGGACTTTTGGGAATTGACGGCGTCAATATCCTGAGCGGTTCGACCCCTCAAATCTCATGCCCAGGGTCGACTATTTTCGAGAAGATGGATCTCGACGCAATCAAAGCAGTGAGCCTGTTCGAGGAGCGCATTGGAACTCACATCGACGAACACCAGCGTGACGGTCATAATGCGATTCGCGTCTCCACTCACGTATACAACACCACCGCGGAGATTGACCGGTTTCTAGAGGTTCTGTCTGAAGCTAGGGCTTGAGCAGTTTTGACTAGTCTGAGACGCTCAAGAGCCTTAGACTCGCCAGTTCAGATTTGTTGATCGTAGCTTCCATCGGAGCCATCCGGTAAACCCGAGTTCTATTGAGGTCCAGTCTATGAGTGCGCGTTTTCTCCGAACCCTCGCTTTCACGTTCATTGCTGTAGGCACAATTGCGGCATCAGCTGATTGTATTCTGGCTCAACAGGTGCCGGACCCAGATTGGTACGCTGCGGTTGAGTGGCGGCACATTGGTCCAGAGGGCAATCGTTTCAGTTCGGCTGCTGGAATTCCTGGTGACCCAGCTACCTACTACGTGGGCGCGGCATCGGGGGGCATCTCCAAGACGACTGACGGAGGAGTTCACTGGGAGGACATCTTTGATGATCAGCCTGTGCAGTCGATCGGAGCGCTCGCCGTTTCTCCTGCGGATCCAAACGTGGTTTGGGCTGGGACCGGTGAGGGGAAGATCCGCTCGCATATCTCAGTGGGACAGGGAGTTTACAAGTCGATAGATGCGGGTGAGACGTGGGCCTCAATGGGCCTAGAACAGACCGGGCGCATTCCGCGTCTACTCATACATCCTTCCAACCCAGACATTGTGTTTGTCTGTGCGCTTGGTCACGCGTATGGGCCTCAGCAGGAGAGGGGAGTATTTCGTACAACAGATGGCGGTGAGAACTGGGAGCACGTCCTATTTATTGACGAGGATACCGGTTGTTCAGACATCGCGATGGATCCGGTAAACCCTCGGGTCATATTCGCGGGTACATGGCAACTGATTATACATGCTTGGGGGCGCTTCTCGGGCGGTCTTGGTGGTGGCCTTCACGTCTCACGAGACGGTGGTGACACGTGGGAGAAGCTGAATGGGCCGGGCAATGGGATCGGACTTCCTGAACTCCCCGTCGGAAAGGTTGCCGTCGCGATAGCTCCATCTAACCCTGATCGAGTTATTGCGATGTTGGAGACCGGTGACGGCATCCCATGGAATGGACAAGAGACTGAGGATGGTCAGGTCTGGACATCCCTCGATGGCGGTCGCAACTGGGAGTTGATTTCGCGCAATCGGAATGCGATGGGACGACCACATTACTACTCACGAGTCGTCATAAATCCCGGCGACGAGGAGGAAGCCTACTTCCTTACGGCTGGTTTCTCTCGTTCAACAGACGGAGGGCGCACGCTTTTTCAAGTGCCACGGCCCGACGCTCCTGGGGGTGACCACCATGACATGTGGATCGATCCCACAAATCCGGATCGTATGATTGTGGCGCACGACCAAGGGCTTTCCATCTCTATCAACCGGGGCAAGACCTGGTTCAGGCAGCGGCTTACAAATGCGCAGATGTACCACGTGACCGTCGACAATGCGGTCCCCTATAACGTGCTCGGCAACAAGCAGGATGAACCGACATATCGAGGCCCTAGTAACTCGCGCATAATGGGCCAAAGGGGAATCACAGGAATTCCACGGGGGATGTGGCACCACGTCGGCGGAGGAGAATCGGGGTGGGCGACCCCGGATCCGACCGATCCAAACATTGTCTGGTCATCAGCGTCTGGGTCGGGGATGGTCGGTGGGATCGTAGTGCGATACGAAGAGGATCGTAGACAGTACAGGCACGTCGAGGTCTGGCCGGAGCAGAGCCGAGGCGCTGCTCGTGACGTACGATTCCGTTTTGTCTGGGATGCGCCGATTCACATCTCTCCGCATGACAACGAAACGGTTTATGTAGGGTCACAGCACGTGCATCGGACCAGGAACGGTGGTCAGAGTTGGGAGGTTATCAGTCCAGACCTGACATGGGACGATGAGTCCCGCCAGATGCTCTCCGGAGGCCTCACTGGCGATAATATCGGTGTCGAATACGCGGGGACTGTCTTTGGTATCACCGAGTCGCCGATAGAAGCCGGGATGATCTGGGCGGGGACGAATGACGGCAAGCTCCACCTCACAAGAGATGGCGGGGGCACGTGGACCGAAGTCACTGAGAATATGCAAGGCCTGCCAGAGTGGGGAGCTGTCCGCAGTATAGCGGCCTCTCGATATGACGTCTGCACGGCGTACGTCGCTGTGGACGGACATCAGGTCAACGTGCGAGACCCACATGTTTTCCGGACGCGCGACTGTGGTGAATCTTTCGACCGGATCGTAGATGGTATCACTCCCTCGATGTTGAGCTACACGAAGTCCATTGCCGAAGACCCAAAACGTCAGGGGCTTTTGTACGTTGGAACTGAAAACGCGATATACGTTTCATTTAATGACGGTGACGACTGGCAGACGCTTCAGAACAATTTGCCACACGCGCCGGTTTCGGGGATTGTGGTTCAGGAACACTTCAACGACCTAGTAATTGGCACATATGGGCGCGGTTTCTGGATCCTCGATGATCTAGCCCCAATCCAACAAATGACTGAAGAGGTCATGCGGTCTAGCTCGCATCTGTTCGAGTTGCGCGATACCTATCGATTCCGCCCGATCACGCCTCCGTCGGTGCCCTACTCTGACCCTACTGAGGGCCAAGATCCTGAGTATGGAGCGTCAATTAACTATTGGCTTGGGGAGCCTTCGGCCTCGTCGCCGACTATCGAAATCTTTGATGAGATGGGCCGCGTAGTACGTACTCTTCAGGGGACGAATCATACTGGAGTCAATCGGATCCACTGGGACTTAGCCGACGAGTCAAATGGACCCATTCAACTCTTCACGTCACCCATGTATGCTGAGCACATGATGGTCGGGGAGGAAGGGCGTCCGGCGCCTGGCGGTAGGCAGATCGCGATACTCATGCCACCGGGAAATTATACGGTCAGGCTTATAGTGGATGATGAGACCCACGAGCAGCCACTTACCGTGATTAAGGACCCACATTCGGCAGGTAGTGAGGCTGATATCACAGCACAGGTAGCATTTCTGAAAGGGGTGCGGGAAGATGTTGTTCGTGCGGGCGAGGCCGTGCATCGGGTCGAAGCGATGCGGGTTCAGTTAGCCACTGTGAAACGCTTCACCGATGATCCGGCTGTGGTTGAGTCGATAGAGGGAGTAGAGGACAAGCTGGTCGAAATGCAGATGGAGATGGTAGATCTCAGACTGACGGGTCAAGGTCAGGATGGTGTGCGCTTCGGGGCGCCCCTGCTTCAGAAGCTCGGTTACGTGAGTGGTGGTATCTCTGTAGCTGACTTTCCGCCAACAAATCAAGAGGGGGAGGTGAAGGTCCTATTGAACGGGATGCTGAACGAATACATAGAGCGCCTCGACGAATATGTCAGTGACGAGGTGAACGAACTGAACCAAATGCTGAGGGCGCGCGGCCTCGTGATTATTTCGGACAGTCCGGACCGATAGGATGGGAGGCTGCGCCGTGTCTCTCTGATAAGCTGGATTGAAGGCTCTCAAGATTGTCAAAAGCCCGCCCCTCCTAATTATGGAGGGGCGGGCTTGTTCGATTAGCTGCTCGATGCTCTAGCGACTCGGTGAAGTGATATCGTTGCGTCTAGATCTTACTTTCCGTGTCGAAACTTTAATCGCTCGGAGGCATGGCTCGGGTCCGGCCGAGCGCGCGTACCTCTTCATCACTCATGACCGGCGTGATTGTAAGATCACAAACATTCTGCCATTGCAAGCAGAAAGCATTGACCGCCGAGAGGTCATCCGACTCTAGGATGGCCATGCCCGTTCTGGACACGAGGTCGTTCCATCTCCCAACCAGAGTTACTGCATCACCGAGCTGCTCACGGTCATCTTCGACAGTCATCTGGCTGAAGTACTGCAGCGCTTCGTCGAAGGTTTCAGGATAGAGGGTCCAGGTAATCATGTATTTCATGGTCATCTCCGCGTGGATGAAGAGGTTCTTGCGGCATCCAAAAGTCCGCTTGCCATGCAAGTGACAGATGGCGATCTAGGCTGTCAAAGAGGATCAGGTGATCGGTATGATTGGACGCGTGGCTTGTTGAGCAATCGGATAGGTGCCCTCCACTCGAGATTTCTCATGGTTTGACAGTTATATTGTCTTCATGAGAAAAGCGTCGTGTCTGAGGCCCGCGCCTCACAGGATCCTGCACCCGCGACACTAGCCTGCACCACTCGACGGCCGACCTGCAAGACGCGCCCCACCCGGAAAACATTGTGACCTTTGACGCATTGAAGTTGCATCCGACCTTGCTCAAGGGAATCGGCTCGCTGGGTTTTAAACATCCGACGCCTGTTCAGAGCGAGGCGATACCTCATGCGTTAGAAGGCCGGGATCTTCTTGCCTGCGCCGCTACTGGCAGCGGTAAGACCGCGGCATTTCTTCTGCCAATGCTCCACCGATTTATCAATGAGCCGCGAGGTATGACAAAAGGGCTTGTCCTTGCCCCAACTCGAGAGCTAGCTCTGCAGATCGTGGATGACTTTTCCGGCCTAGCACGATTCACAAATCTCACCGCCGCGCCAGTATACGGCGGGGTTAAGATGGGGCGCCAAGAAAAAGCTTTCCGTACAGGCGTCGACCTGATCGTTGCAACACCAGGTCGGCTACTCGATCACTTCCAATATAGCTATGCAAAGCTTCCCGGGCTTCGGTGCATCGTGCTTGACGAGGCAGATCGGATGCTCGATATGGGGTTTTTGCCCGAGGTCAAGCGCATCCTAAGGCACGTGCCGAAGCCGGAGCAGACACTCTTCTTCAGCGCCACGATGCCTCCGCCGATCGAGAAGCTGACCCGAGAGATCCTAGATAGACCGATCAAAGTCGCGCTTCAGCGAAAGGCTGCCCCAGCATCTGGAGTCAAACAGGTAGCCTATCATGTCGGGGCGAGTCTCAAGGGTGCACTTTTGATCGAACTCCTCAGCCGTGGTGAAATAGACGACGCTCTGGTATTCACACGCACCAAGCATCGGGCTAACCGGCTCGCGAAGCTGCTCAACCGTAAAGGGATCACGGCGGAACGTATCCACGGTAATCGCTCGCAATCTCAGCGAACCAAGGCGCTCGCCGGGTTCAAACGTGGTGACTTCCGCGTCCTGGTCGCCACAGATGTAGCAGCGCGTGGGATCGATGTGGAAGCACTCGGTCATGTGGTCAATTTTGACGTCCCCAAGGTACCAGAGGACTACATCCATCGAGTCGGCAGGACAGCTCGTGCTGAGCTGACCGGGGAAGCTTTTACGCTCGTGTCGCCCGAAGAGCGGAAGGACTTCGAAAAGATTGAGAGAGCAGTTCGCACCAAAGTTCAGCGGGCGAAGCTGGATGGGTTTGCCTACGACGCAACCGCTGAAGCTCCGCTAGAGGTGCCGCGTAAGGAACGCGTAAAGCAGATCCAAAAGAAGCGTGCTCAGGACCGGGCGCGTGCCGCTGCCAAGAAAAAGAAGGCCGCTGGCGACCATGGAGAAAAAAACAGTGGTCCGTCGCGTCCTCGAAGGAGACGGTACGGAAAAAGGAAGGGATGAACGCGAAGACCGACCAGTCAGTGACAGGCGTCGAGAATGGCTGTCAGAGTATGGGGCAGCTAACCTGAATCATTGATTGTCGTGGTTCCTTGCCCCACGAGAACCTCGGGTTTCACATCAAACCATACGGGCGATCACCCGGAGTAGTCTGTCCACGTCATCGCGGTTGTTGAACATCCCTACTGCTAGGCGGAGGAGTTTACCCTCTTCTTGGAAGGTGAACCGGACACCCTCCCGTGCAAGCGCGCTCCCGAGTCCATCGGGATCTAGGTTGTGGTAGCAGCTCACGATTGAGGAGGGGTTGCCGGCCGGCGTGAAGAGATTTCTTCCCAGCCCGACCAGTTCGCTACGCAGCTCCCCCGCGAGTGCGTGCGTGTGCCGTGCGATGCGGTTGAGGCCGACATCCGCGACGAACCCTAAGGCGGCATCCATCGCGGCGATCGATGCATGAGAGGGGTTAGCGTATTCGAACTTGCTCGCGGTTCGCGTGAGCTCGTATCGATTGTCGGGGAGCGTCTCCGCTACCTGACCATGGCCGAAGCGGTCCGGGCGCATCCAATCCAAGTGCTCACGGCGCACATACAATGGTGCACAGCCAAAGTCAGCGAATAGCCACTTGTATCCGTTTCCACAGGCGAAGTCCACTCCCTCAGCATGCAGATCGGTGGGGAAGGTTCCGAAGGCTTGAATGCCGTCCGCGTAGAGGTAGCCACCCTGAGCGTGAACGATCTCGGCAAGGGTTGGCAGATGATGCCGAAAGCCGTTCCGGTTCGATACCCATGCCACGCTAATCAGGCGAGTACGGGCATCCGTGCGAGCGGCGTAGTCCTCGGGCCTAGCTTTTCCATCGACGGCGGGCACGATGCGTAGCTCCACCCCGGACCTTCGCTCAAGCTCTCGGAAAACGACGAAAGCTGTCACGAAGTGCAACTCGTCCACCACTAGGTTGTCGCCTGGTTTCCAGTCGATCGCGTTGGCCACAAGATTCTCGGCGTCACTCGTCGAGTAGAGAAAGGCGACCTCATCCCGCTCGGCACCGAACAGAGAGGCGAACCTTCCTCGGGCACGATCGAATGTGGCTTGCTGACGACCGGGGTTCCGAAAGGTCATCCTTTCTTCAGCGTAGGCGGTCACCGCTTCTTGGACAGGACGTGGCATGGGACCCTGAGAGGCCGTATTGAGGTAGGCGAGCTCTTGAGTCACTGGGAACTGTGCGCGGACTCCTAGGGGGTCGTCGAAGTTTGCCTGAGTCGAGAGTGCCGCAGCGGCTGCAGGCGAAGGGAG
>DLTN01000102.1:0-27710 GCA_002500925.1 Gemmatimonadales bacterium UBA7835
TTACATACGTGACAATTGGAGAACGGAAGGTATGGAGGGCATCATGCGGCACACGAGATACGCAGTCATAGCTGTCACTGCGTTGACAGCCTTTGCAACCGGACTCGAAGCTCAGAAAAAAAGTAGGCCGACTTTAATGCAGCCCGAAAATCGCGTCCCGGCTGCAATCGAGATTGATAATTCCGGACCAGGCGGATTCTGGGGTATCAATTTCGTCGCAGCCACCCCGGTAGGTGAAATGGCGACGCTGGTTGACCAAGGATTCGGCCTTGAATTATCAGTCGGGGCACCGATGGCCGCCGATGGACACCTACGCATGAGAGTCGACCTTGGCGCCGTCGTATACGGCTGGGAGGAGCTCTTCTACGGTTACTGTAGATTCACATGCCGAGTGGCATCAGGATCGAATGTCACGACGACAAATTCCATCCTTTATGGAAGCGTAGGACCAGAGATTGTCCTCGCTAGCGGTGACTTCGAACCGTACGTGCACGCGGGAGCAAGCGTATCCTACTTCGTCACATCGTCTCAGCTAGACGACAACGATGGTTATGGGTCTTACCTGCATACTACCAACTATTCTGATACCGTACTCGGATGGCGTTTCGGAGGCGGATTTCGCTTCCGGGTCGGTCAACGAACACTTATCGACGTAGGTGTTCATAAGGCAGATAACCAAGTAGCGACATACCTCACGGAAGGTGATGTGGTCGACGAACAAGACGGCTCAATAGCCCTCTACCCTAATACGTCGGACGCGGACCTAATGAGCTTCAGGCTTGGTGTGAGCTTCGCCTTCCGATGATGCGAAACCAAAGCGTTTTCTCCGAGAATCCTTTCTGATAAATCGGTCACCAAGCCGTAAGGAGTAGCTCGCCATGTACGATTTTTTTTCAGAAAGCCGACCGCACGCGTGTCCGGTCGACTTTGCCGTTGGCATTCCGAGGGAGCACGTCACCAACCTTCCACATTCGCGGACGACTCGCCGCTGACATCTCGTTAGCAGCCCAAGATTCGAATTCGTCTAGGTCAAAGTTACTAACCACCGGTTCAATCCAAGCTGCGACGCGCTCTCCCCACACTTCATCAGGGACCCCGACAACGCATATGTCGGTTACAGCCGGATGCAACCGAAGGCGCTCTTCAACCTCAATCGCATCAATTGTGACGCCACCAGTCACGATCCGATCTATGCGACGCCCCGTAATAGAAAGTCGTCCACCCTCTTCGATTACTCCCATATCACCCGTGCTGTACCAACCGTCCCCGTCCGCTAATTTCCCAACTTCGTTTCCAACGTAACCAAGAGCTCTCGTAGCACCCCTCGTCATAAGTTCACCATCATGGGAAACTCGCACCTCGACCCCCTGCAGCGGACATCCCACATCTCTCCTGCCGGCCCGGACCTCCTCAGGTCCAGCGGTGGCTATCTGAGAGCTCATCTCGGTGGCGCCATAGGTCAGTGCAACCGGCCATCCCGAGTCTACGGCCCTATTGACCAGGCCAAGTGGTGCGTGGGCTCCACCGATCAAAACACACTTCAAGCGTTGTGGCGCGCCCCTCGTACCCCACTCGTCTAGGAGGCGGTGCAACTGCGTCGGGACAAGTGACATGTGGGTCGGCCCTTCTTCATCTTCCAGAAGAGTGACCGTGTCAGAAACATTGAACTTCCCTGGGGCGATAAGTTGGTTTCCAAGCAAAATCGAACGGGTGATCAGTGCTAGTCCACCGATATGCGCCAGAGAGAGAGACGCCATCCATACGTCGTCACGACACAGCGACAATCTTGCTGCCGACCCATGAGCATTCGCCTCGAAATTCTCCCAAGACAAGGCGACACCACGAGGACGACCCGAAGTGCCTGACGTCCACAGTATCGAACAGGACCCCTCAGGAGGATTGCCCATAGCAAGAGATTTACGCGCTTCGTCTCTCGCGGCCTCACTCAACCTGGGATTCAGCGGTGCCGCGATGAAGCCAGCCCGCCACGCAGCCAACAATTCGACGACACCTTCCACATCAGGTTCAACCTCGAACGTATGGACCAATCCGTTAGCAGATAACGACTCCCTAACCTCGCGCAACACTCGGGCGCGAGTCTCTACTAGATCCGTGATCTCCGCGAGTGAAAACCATTCGGAACCCGAGGAGATCAGCAGAGCTTCCGGAGACAGCGGCGAACGACTCAGAAGGGTCATATCGAATCAGCCCAGAGCTAAGCCCAAGGCCAGAGCCGCCCCATAGACGATCACTACCCGCGCTGTCTGACCCAGAGCAGGAATCAACTCGGAAGGGTCTCTGTAGCGAAAGGCCGCACGAAGCGGTGACATGGCCAGTGGAAGAGCAACGAGAGAAAACAACGATGCGGTCGGCCAAGCATAGACCTTCCAGCCAATTACTGGGACGAGGGTCCCGCAGACGATCAAACAAACAAGTTCTACACGCGTACCCACCACACCAATGCGCACAGCCAAGGTTCGTTTGCCCGCGCGTTTGTCGGTCCGAAGATCGCGGAGATTGTTCATCACTAGAATCGCCGTGCTGAGGGCACCTAGGCCCGCTCCCGCAAGCAACGCATCAGGGGACCACGACAGTGCCTGCACATAGTAGGTGCCGGCAACAGCAATGAGACCGAAGAACAAGAAAACAAATACGTCCCCAAGCCCATGGTACGCCAAAGGCAAAGGGCCACCGGTATAGGCGACCGCGCAGATTACCGAGGCCATGCCGATCAAGAAAATCGGCCATCCCGCAACCGCCACGAGGTACACGCCCACTAACATGGCTAAGGACAGTACTATGAACATTGCCCTCCTGACTTCTTCGGGCGCGATGATCCCGGCCTGAGTCACCCGCGTCGGGCCTACACGATTTTCGTCATCACTACCGCGCACGAAATCGTAGTAGTCATTCCCTAGATTGGTCCCAATCTGAATCAGTAACGCTCCCACCAGGGCGGCTACCGCAGGAAGAGCCACAAAAACACCATCATGAATGGCGAGGCCGGCCCCCACGGCAACTGGAGCAACCGCAGCTGTAAGAGTCTTGGGGCGGACTGCTATGCTCCATTCCTGTATGCTCCCCTTCAGGGACGTTGCCATCATACTCACGAAGTCAGCGCCAGCTACCTATGATTCGCGTCGTAATAATCGAGTCCAGCTGTGGATACTCGCGTCTCAGATAGTCATTCCCCTGCACGCGAATCGAATCCTGACTCGGCGTGCGATCCGCATACGCACCATAGAAGCCCATCGGGACCTCGACGCCCTCTACAATCTCGCCGACCGGCGGATACCCTACGACACCTCCGGATGCAAGCACATCAAGTCGCGCGTTATCAGCTAAATTGATGTATAGCTGAAATGATCGAGTACTCGGGCCACCTCGAGCAAAGCTTACCGTGCCTTGGAGATTACTCCCGATGACTGGCTCGTCATCCAGGGGATGGTCACGCCACACTGAATCACGCACGGGCTCTCCCGAGTATCCCCATTGCGCGACAAACCCATCGATCATCCGGTAAAAACGGGCACCCGCATAGAAATTATTTTCTACTAGGTGCCAAACCCGATCCACCGCGAGTGGTGACCAATGCCGTCTCATCTTCACCGTAATAGCCCCCTCGCTTGTCTGAATATCTACGAGGAATGAATCCGGAGCCTGAGCAGTCAGATCATCGAGGGACGGCTTGTATAGAGCAGTATTGGGACCCGCACAAGCAACAATGACCAGTCCACTGGTCAGCAACACAAGACGGCGGACCCACGCACAGTATACCAATTAACTCAGCACCTCCAGCACCTTCTCGACAACTGTATCCTTCCATAGGGTACGCATACGATGTCCTTCAGCACCATCGGTGCGCACCCGGATCAATCGGGTCCCACCCATGGCGATGGCGTCTTTGACGGCTACTTCAAGTTTTTCGACCGAAGTCTCTAGGGTTTCGACTCCGTGTGCAGCAGCTGTATGCGAGGGGTCTAAACCGTGCGGCGTCGTAAAGTACTTGGTGAAGTCAGGTTCGAACTCAGAGATCGGAAGCATCCCGAAAATCGCTCCTCCATCGTTATCCACCAGAACTATCACTAATGGTGCGTCGTCCTCCCGGCTCCACAGAAAACCATTCTGGTCGTGGAAGAACGCAACATCTCCTATCAGTAGCACAGTCGGTCCACTATGCTGAGATGAGATTCCGAAAGCCGTCGACACCACGCCATCAATCCCGCTCGCACCGCGATTTGCAAAGACATGGATATTCTTCCCTGCCCCATCCTCCATGCGCAGAGCAGCGAACGCGTCGAGGTCTCGGACCGGCATCGAACTCGAAACAACTAAGGCTGCGTCGTTCGGAAGAGCACGCAGCGTTACCCCGGCCACCGCACCCTCACCGAGTTCACCCTCGGAGATAGGTGAAAGAGCTTCTCGAGCCGCTCGATCCGCTCTAGCCCAAGACCTGAAGGGCTCTTCTGATAGCCCCTTGCTGGGCGTGGGCCATTTCGAGCTCATTCGGGTAAGAGCGTCGACCGCATCCGCCCGGAAATACGTTCTCGCAGTTCCTCCATGGTCCTTCCACCTCGGACCATCGTCAATAACCAGTTGCTCTGCATCAGCGTGTTGGAAAAGCCACCGTTGGAGGGAGGCAGAAGTGGGGGATGCACCTACGCGAACCACGACCTCCGGGGTCAGGTGCTCGCGCACGCGGGCATCGCTCAAGAAGAGATCGTAGCCAACGATCACCCGATCATCACCGACTCCGAAGCGAGCACCACTCAAGGGATCTGCGAGCAGAGGAAACCCTGTCACAGAAGCGAAGTGCCTTACGGCGGGGCCAAGAAGAGAAGCCTCTTCTGATGGCCCAGCGACGATCACACCGATTCTCCCGGCAAGGCATTTTAAGAGCTGCCCCAGTTGCTCCTCAGTAATGGCTGGACGAGTCGACTCTATTCGCACCATCGGTGATCCGTCTGCTCGCCCCTGGAATGCCAGCGGATCCTCAACGACCAGGTCATGTGCTGAGCTTTGGGGCTCGAGCGGCTTGTCGAACGGGACGTTCACATGCACCGGTCCCTGAGAAGAGCCGCAAGACTTGTCCCAAGCACGCCCGGCGATGCTCCTTAAATGCCGGAGCGATCTGGAGTCGATTGTTGGTTCTGACAATTGGAAGAACGCACGGGGGTAGCGTCCAAAGATTTGATGCTGATCAATCGCCTGGTTGGCATCCGCCCCTCGCAATCGATTAGGTCGATCCGCTGATAGCACGATCAAAGGAACCCCTGACTGACTGGCCTCTACCACTGCTGGAAATAGGTTGGCGACGGCAGTCCCAGAAGTCGTGATTATGGCTGCCGGACGTCCCGTTGCCTTCCCCACTCCTAGGGCGAAGAAACCGCAAGCACGCTCGTCTAGATGCACTCGCACCCTGAGTCTCTCGTCAGCCGCGCACGCCATCACGAGTGGAGTCGAGCGCGATCCTGGCGCTATGACAACCTCGCGCAAACCAGCACGTGCTAACTCGTCCACGAGACTACGAGCCCACACGGTATTGGCAGTCGATTCGGTCACTGATTACGCCTCAACGCGTTGGATTGCTAAAAATCATTATCTAGATGCAGTTCTGCACCAGCTGCGCGAAGTGCATCGAGCATCGGTTCGAACTTGATGCTGGTTTCCTCCCACTCAAGCGCAGGAACTGACCCTTCAACGATGCCCGCTCCAGCGAAGAGACGCCATCCCGAGTCTTTTGATACCCCCATCCGAAGCGCTGGACAGAACACTCCGTTGCCCTCGGCGTCGAACCAACCCACTGGCCCGGCATACCATCCACGCTCGAAAGGCTCCTCTCGCTCCAGGAAGGCCATCGCAGCATCTCGCGGCAGCCCGCACACCGCAGCTGTTGGGTGGAGCAGCCTAACAAGATCCAGTATGCCCACAGCAGATGGGACAGACGCCCGGATCTCAGTTTCCAAATGCTGAATCCGGGCTAGCGTCAGCACGTGCGGTTGCGGATCCGTGCGGATGTTGTGCCCTACAGTTTCTAGCTGGGCCACCATATCGTCTAGGGCGATTTGTTGCTCGGCTCGGTCCTTATCCGAAGCTAAGAGTTGGGTCGCTAGCTTGGCCTGCTCTCTCTGCGATTCACCTCGCCTGATCGATCCTGCCACAGCAGTAGCATGGAAAACCCCATCGCTGAGAGCTGCGACAGTCTCCGGAGCCGCACCCACTATCGCCGAGCCTGGCACGGGCTCGAAGAGGAAAACGTGACTGCCCTGATTCATCTCCCACAGTTTTGCTACCACGTCGACGGGATCAATCACACCTTCTCTACAGTCAACGTCCATGGTACGAGCCATCACAGCTTTCGAGATAGATCCGGATCGTATTGCACGTAGCGAACTATCAATTGCCGCTTCCCACTTCTCCCGCTCAGTTACGAGGCCGAAGCCAGACTTTCTTTCTGGGCTCCCAGAAAAAACGGCTCTCGATGTCATCTTATCTCGAAGCAACTCCGCTTTTGCACGAAGCCTCTGAAAGACTTGGTCCCTCTCTTCATTCTTGACCAAAGCCCGCACCCGAAGCCAAGTATCCCCTGAGTCGCCACGCTCTAGTTCTATCGCAGGAAGATGGAATAGACTATCCGGAAAACCTGCCCAAACACCTGAGGCTTTATGATCAGCCCGAAATGAAAAGCCTCCATAAAACCTCAGGCTAGAATCACGATCTGCTCGACCTGGAAGAATCATACGTTGCATTAGTTCGCACGCAGCACTCGCGGTCTTTGCGAAACGGTCGCCATCACTGAAGTGTTCTGCTCCGAGTGACAAGGTGACCCCCCTGTGCGCAAACCAGCTCTCCTCTCTCGCCCAGAAGCCCCTCGGTTCGCCATTTGCTTGATGCAGAAACGATTGCGGGCTCAGATCAGGCGCTGGCACCGACACAGTCGCTAGGCGACTTAAGGAATCATGTGAGGCCAAGTGTTTTCCCCAGAACTTCGGTCAGCCGACCGTATCGATTGATACCGGCTGGAAATATATGATTTAGGACACGTTCATGGAGACCCAGGGCTCGCGCTAGGCACCTGCGCTCACTGAACGAGTGTGTATTTTGGCCTTGATCCGGCTACTCTCACTTGAAAGCAAGAGAAGACGATGAGCAAAATATCCCTACAGGATCGTTCGGACTACCTGTCCAATTTCAATGTGAAGGGGGTTACGGCCAGGGTCGCGTCAGTGCCCGATATCGCCCTGGGGCTTGGCCGTCTCAGGCCTCGCATGATAACGGCTATCAGCCTATCGCTAATCTCACTTACGGCTTCCTGCAGCGTTGACAGAGCGGAAGAAGGACGAGATGCCGAAGAGGTAATGCAGACCTTCATCTCACCGCGAGATTCAGACATCCTGATCGCTGATCTGTCTTCCGACTCTGAAGGGATCCCGGTAATAGGTGCGCTGACTAACCTCACCCAGAGGCCCGACTACGACAATCAGCCCTACTTCACCCCCGACGCGTCAGGAATCTGGTACACGGCGAACGACCCACAAAACGGACAATCAGACATCTGGCGCTACGACTTTGCCACAGAAAGTGTGACCAGGATCACGCAAAGCGCGCCAGAGAGCGAGTACTCAGCGACCGCCCTACCCGACGGATCAGGCATCTCAGTCATAAGAGTCGAGGCTGATTCGATGCAAAGGCTCTGGAGATTCGATCTGGACGGTTCAAATGCCTCACTCATACTTCCCGAAATAGCACCCGTGGGATACCACAAATGGATCAACGAATCAACGGTGGTGATGTTCGTGCTAGGTAGCCCGGCCACCCTGCAGGTCGGAGACCTCGAAACAGGTCAAGCCCATATTCTGACTGAGGACATAGGGCGCTCGATTCACAATATCCCCGGCACAGGAGACATTTCCTATGTGCAGCGTCATGAGGACGGCTCGGCAACGATTATGCGCCTTCCCGGGCAGGGTGGCCCCCCGGAGCGAATCAGTGAAGCAGTATCGGGGGGTGACTTTCACGCTTGGACTCCAGATCATTTCCTTCTTATGGCAGACGGCCCACTTATCTTCGCCCGCAGGGACGAACCAGAAGCAATTTGGAAGCAGATAGCAGACTTCTCGGATCTTCATTTGAACCTGTCCCGGCTCGCCGTAAGCCCGGACGGAACCCAAATTGCCTTGGTCGCGGAACTCGATGCTCTCGAATTGCCCGCGAACTAATCGCTGACGAGCCCAGCGCCCTCGCTATCTAGAACCACATCTCTTGAAGACACACCAACTGTTATTCACGGACCTCCCATGAAGCGAATCCACCTACTTCCCATCGCCCATTGCCTCCTAATGGCTACTGGCATCCTTCCTAGCTCCATTAACGCCCAGGATGAGAACCGTGTAGCTCGCCTTGTCCCGAGCACCGATAGAGTAGTGGTCGCCTTGGGTTCCCAGATGCCGTTCTCGGTTACTGCGTTAGACAGTTCCGGCTCCCAAATCGACGCAGCGATACGTGTTGTAGCTCCACGGAACTCGATCCGACTTAGTAACGGCTTCGTCGAGGGGCTCTCGCACGGGGAGTTCGAAATCACAGCAACGCTAGTGGTCGGAGCTGGCTCGGAGTCGGCGCCGATGTCTATCAGTGTCCCTGTTATCGTAGAATGGCCCCCAATCGAGGACCTCGAACTCGCAGGGCGGGAGCGGACGCTCTTTGTAAGTACAACAATCCAGCATGACATCCTCGCGCAGCACTCCGACGGCTCGCAGCGGCCAGACCCTCAAGTTTCGTGGAAGTCCTCAGACCCACTGGTCGCTACAGTCGACGGCTTTGGCAACGTAACCGGCATCTCGTCAGGACACGTCACGATCGAAGCATCGTTCGAGGGTGTGTCGGCATCACTCTCCTATGAGGTCGAAGCTCTACCCCAAATCTCATTGAACCTCAAAGGAGGCCCGACTGAAGCTCGGACGGGCGATGTCATTCATTTCCAAGCGGTCATTACGGATATGACCGGTGAGGTCCGTACCGATATACCAGTTAACTGGTCTCACTCATACACAGCTACCGATGGGATGTTGGGGGTCGCCGCTACAGGTCAAATCAATCATCAGGGTTCCTACGTCGCTGATATACCTGGTATCCATACAATTACCGCGACAGCCGGCGCGGTGAGTGCTCGACACTCTTTCCAGGCGAAATCCCGGGAGGTCGTCCAGGAACTAGAATTGGTGGGTCAAGGCGCCGAAAACTGGTATCGCACCACTGATCTTTGGGCTTTCGAGGGGCTCGATGGACGAGACTACGTCATCACCGGCTCCAAAGTCTCGGGTGGATACGCCTTCTTTTACGATGTCACGGATCCCACCGCACCGGTAAAATACGACTCCATTCAAGTGGACGCACGCACAGTAAACGACGTAAAAGCATCTCCAGACGGCAGATATGCAGTGCTATCTCGCGAGGGAGCCACCAACAGGCGCAACGGCTTGGTAATCGTAGACATGGCCATTCCCAGTGAGCCTAGGGTAGCGACGGTTTACGAGAACGGGATAACAGGCGGTGTGCACAACATGTTCGCAGACGACGATTATCTCTACGCGCTTTCCGACGGCGACAAGTACGTCATTATCGATATGACGGACATCTACAAACCTGAATACGTCTCGGAATACAATCACCCCGATAGTCGAATCCACGACGTGTGGATTGCTAACGGACTAGCCTTCTCCTCCGAATGGGGTACCGGAGTCGTAGTCGTGGACGTAGGAAATGGTCGCTGGGGCGGATCTCCTCAAAATCCGGTATACGTGAGTAGTTACCCCACACCATCGGGGGCGACACACGCCGCATTTCCATACTACTCAGAAGCAACTGGTAAAACGTACCTCTTCCTCGGTGACGAAATCATGAACCGTAGTGGGCTAGCGTGGGCAGGATATCCGCGCTCGATGGGTTCATACGCGGAACAATACGATCCAGCCTCAGGCGTAGGCGGAATCCCACTCGTCACAAGAGGCTATATCCAAATCATCGACTTTACTGATCCCGAGAACCCTGAAATGGTAGCACGCTATGAGGTGCCAGAATTCGGAACGCACAACATGTGGGTTGAGGACGACGTCCTTTACCAAGCGTACTACGAGGGCGGTGTCCGTATGGTCGATGTGAGCGGCGAACTGATGGGGAATTTGTACACCCAAGGTCGTGAGATCTCGGTCTTCAAGTCAGCAACACCGACCGGGTATACGCCCAACGCAACCATGGTATGGGGAGTGCAGCCATTCAAGGGGCACGTTTTTTTCGCAGACACGAACTCGGGCTTATGGTCCGTCAAGATGCTTCCACAAGCCCGTCCCGTCTCGCAATAGACCTAGGCCACCAAGAAATAGACCTACCCTGCAAGCCACTCTTTCCACTCAGCTTCAGCAGAACCGACCGAGAGTCGGTTGCCGATTCGCACTAGAGGCTGGCGCAAAATCATAGGTTCTTCGCAAGAAATTTCGAGCCAGCGGTCGTCAGTATAATAAGCCGTCTGAAGACCCAAAGCGTGAAATCTCTTCGCAGTGCGATCGATCAGACCTTTTTCCCCAAACTTCTGAAAGAAACGCCGGAGTTCTCCCTTAGATGGGTTCCGCTGCTTGAAATCCATGAAATGGACTCGAACGCGGCGTTCTTTGAAGAAGCGCTCCGCTTTTCGAACGTCGGCGTTTTTTTTCACGCCAAAGATCTGAACTTCCATAGCGTATATGATAACAACTTGATTGACGGAACCGCTTGCGCTAACCGTCCACGTCGTGAGGAATTACAACGCATAGTTTTCGCACCACGGCAACTTTTGTGACCCGAATGGCGGATAGCCCTTTAGACACCCGATGATTCATAACCCTCGCTTTTGGCTCACGGTAGCAGGTTTATGGCTGATCGCCGCTGGCTGTGCACATACGGCCATGCATGTCTGGACCTTCGTGCTTGAGAACGGGATTGGAGGACTGCGCGAGTTCGCAGTAAACGCCATGAAGCAGGCTCAATCTCCAGACCCTCTAATGCCGAGCATGTGGCGTCAATTTAGGATGTACAGTGCCTCCTTCGGCCTCCTGCTTTTTCTCGCCGGTTCGATCAACTTGCTTTTTGCCCGGACCGATATCCCGCGTCGCTTTCAGGCAAACGTTGCATTACTAGGAACAGTGTTCTGGACGATCGCTTTCATCCCATACGCGTTTGTTGACCCGGTAATCCAGTCGATTGTCGTGGCATTTATTGCGGTGCCCCTGCATGCGATTGCATACCTGACTGCCACACTCGCTGAAGAGGACTGAGGCTCGCTGTTCAGCAGCCGAACCCGAACTAGCGGCGACTGGCTCGGAGTTCCGAAAGAAGAGACTGTGCCGCACCGCCTAGATTCGTCCTACCCTGCGTGTAGTTACGAAGGAGAACCACCCCGATTTTTGCCTCCGGATCGACGGTCATGTAGGCATTGTACCCCGCTACGGAGCCTCCATGGCCAGCGAACCAATTTCCTTCATCGTCGCTAAGGAGTGATAAGCCCAAACCATAGCCCCTTTTTGGATTCTCAGGTGTCTGTATAGCTAACATCTGTTCACGGCTTGATTCCTTAAGAATCTTGAGCCCTGGCACTCCAGCTATTGCTCCAAGAAAACGCCCTAGGTCACCTACAGTCGAATACACTCCCCCGTTTGGGACCTTGTACCCTCTCCCAGCGTGCTCCCTCATCGGCGCTTCAGAGCTGATCTGCTCGTCCCTTAAGACATAGCCCTGTGCTAGACGCGGCTCTAGCTCAGCACCTTGCACTACAAATGAAGAGCCAGTCATACCAAGTGGAGTGAAAATCTCATCTTCGACGAGCTCAATAAACGGACGGTCAGCTGCTTTTGAGAGAGCTAGACCAAGTATGCCAAAACCGATGTTAGAGTATTGATAGCGGGCACCTGGGATTGAATCGTATGCGGTCCTCGGAATCGACTCGAGGATCCGGCTCTCCCAGTCGCTAATCGGACCTACCACTGATTCGGACCAGTCCGGCTCACGAATCAGTCCGGCCGTGTGAGAGGCTAGATGGCGGAAGGTGATATCCTCGCTACCAGGCCGGCGGTCTTGAAGGTCGTTGATTTCTGGCAAGTATCGTGAGACCGGGTCGTCCAACCTGATCACGCCGCGATCTACTAAGACCATCATCAGTAATGCCGTTACTGATTTAGATATCGAACCTGTGCGAGAGACAGACGCAGAACCCATTGGCTCTCGCGTATCACGGTTCGCAAGCCCCCACGCATCCGCCCACACCAAGTCACCGTTGACCATGATACCGGCTGCTATGCCCCCAACCGCATCGTCAGCTACGTCTTGAGAGATTGAAAACGAAAACTCCTCGATAGCGTCAGCCCACCGAGCGCGCTGAGCTTCGAGCGGGTGAGCTACAGTTACTAAAAACGCCAAGCATACTATAGTCGAGTATACACGTGCAGTTTTCATGAGACGCTCACACCTTGTTCTCTCCAGGATCGTACTGCTGATAGTACTCGTTCGACGTCAGAATGGTTGTTATACAATCCGAAGGAGAATCTCAGCACCCCGGCTCGAAGCGCAAAGACAACTCCTGCGTCCACGAGATGTCGATGTAGCTCGTTCACCTCAGGATCCTCGGCTGTGTAGTGACGACCACTGCCCAAGTGACCGGATGAAACGATGTGAGCCAAATGAGGTCCTGGGCGACCACCCACCACCGGCATACCCAAGTCCATGAGTCCATCAGCCAAGTCCGCAGCCAAACCACGGACATGCGCTTCAATCTTCGACACGCCCACATCCTTGATGAATTGCAGGGCCGCTCTAGTCGCGGTCATACCCAAGTAGTTGTAGTTGCCGAGGTCAAACCTCCGGGCTCCAGGAGCGTAAACCAACGGAGCGTCAGAGTACGCCGTTTCATGGGCGTCGAGTGCGATGCCATACCTAGCCACATGGATGGGGACAAGCTGCTCAGCCACCTCCCTTCGAACGTAAAGAAATCCAAATCCATATAGGGACAGCAAGCCTTTTTGTGTAGCCACTGCAAGGGCATCAACCCCCATCGCCCGCACATCTGTCTCAAGAGACCCTATCGACTGAGCTCCATCTGCTAGTGTCCACGCTCCAACATCTTGAGCAGCCCTCACGATCGGTTCCACGTCAGTAATGAAACCTGGAGCAAACGAAATCGTCGGAAACGTTACGATCCGTGTGCGCTCGTCTATCGCGGCGACCATGCGATCGACCGGGATCGACCCGTCGACCGACTCAATTGATCGGACCTCCACCCCATACCGACGGGCGAGATTGAACCATAGATAGATGTTATTGGGGTGCTCCAGATCTGGGCATACGACGACGTTGTCACCGGCACGCCACTCTAAACTGGCAGCGAAGAGATTGAGTCCCTCGGAAACGTTTTTTGTTATCGCTACCTCATCCGCTTCGACCCCAATAATTGATGCGATCAAAGCCCTTGTCTCATCAACCTGTTCGCGGAGAACATCTTTATCACTTGTCCCAGCGATCTGCTGATCTAGGTAAGCGTTGACGACATCACGAACGCTCGAAGGAATTAGTCCCTTGGCGGCGATATTCAGATAAGTCTGTTCCGACGCACCGGGAAAAAAGCTTCGGATCTGGTCGTTCAAATAACATTCCCTCTTTTGGATTCGGAACGGACGACAAGACACGTTCCCACAAGATCACCCATGACGTTAACAGTGGTGTTCCCCATGTCTACCAGACGGTAGATCCCACCAACGATAGCGGCTACTTCGATGGGAAGGTTGAATGCCTGCACGTAGATCAAGGCGATGACGAAACCACCCCCTGGAATACCGCCTGAACCCTCCGAAAGCAGTAAGCCAATCAGGACAACGGATACGAAGGCCGCTGGAGTGAAAGACACCCCCGCCACTTGGGCAGTGAATAGCAAAACTGCACCAAGCATGACCGAGGTCCCGTCCTTGTTAAGCTGCGCACCGAGCGGAAGCGTGAAGGAGTAGACGGACGACGGCAGTCCCATCCGATCCGCGGTTTCCAGTGATACGCTCAGCGACGCCAAGCTCGAGGTCGTCGCAGCCGTCGTCGCCCAGAGCGGCCCCGTCTCGCGCAAGAATTTCAGTGGCGATCGGGCACCGCTCAGCCGCAGAAGTGCCATGTAAGCCAGAAAGACCACAAGCTGCGCCAAGTAAACGCCCACCAAGAAGCGCGCCATCGGACCGAGAAGTGCTGCGCCATAGGTACCAACGGTCACCGCCATAAGCGCTCCGATTCCTACCGGAGCGGTCAACAAGATGACATCTACCAATCTACGAAAGAGCGCGGATACGTCTTGGTATAGTCCGGCTAGACGCATTCGAGAACCCTCCGCCAGAAGTAGGGTTGCCACGCCGATCAGTACAGCGATCACCACAATCTGAACCACGTTGCCTTCCACGAACGCCTCAAAAGCGTTCCGAGGAATCATTCCCAGAAGTACCTCAGCGATGGACGGGACCGTGCCGACGGGTCCATCCACAGAACCTGTGAGCTGTATTCCGATACCAGGTCGGAGCACTGCCATGGCTCCGAGCCCAAGAAGGAGTGCAGCCACGTCGGTCGTGACGTAGTAAGTCATCGTCTTGCCAGCGAGTCGACCAAAGGTCTTTACGTCGCTGAGTACGGTCAGCCCAGCGAGCAGATTGAAGAACACCAGCGGCACCGCGGCAAGAACGAGAAGGCGGATAAATAAGTCGCCCACCGGCTCCACTATGGCAGCGGCATCTCCAAAGATGCCGCCCACCATGGAACCAATCACCATGCCTATGAGGATCTGGCTCCCCAGCCCGATTTTTCGCATGACCCCGAAATTGCACACGTCACCCCGATCAGCAAGTGTCGGGAGAGAAGTTCATTGTCTCGGGAAAAAGCTCGACTCCTACTCTAGAGGATTACTTCTTCTGCTTTCCAGACGTGCAACACGAAGGGATCAGATCCGGAGTGAGCCTGTACCTATATGTCGAATCCATTGATGCACTGTATACTATTTCCCTGAACAGTCCACGCATGAGGACCAATGGAAATGCGCCGCTCATTCCTGCTCGCGCTAGTCGCGATCGTCACCACTTCCTGCTCCAGCGCCGAAGCCGCACCAGATGGTGCGATGTCCGAGGCCAGGACACCCGATCCTGATCTTCCGAGCGTTTTGGTGTACAAGTCACCAACGTGCGGGTGCTGTAACGGTTGGGTCGAGCATATGGAACGCGCCGGGTTCGTGGTCGATGCGCGCAACACCACAGATCTAATGAAGATCAAGCGCGATGGCGGAGTCCCGCCACAGATGTCTTCATGCCATACAGCGATCATCGACGGCTACGTTGTAGAAGGTCACGTTCCAGCCGAGCAGGTGAAGCAACTGTTAGCCGAGCGTCCACGAGTCGCGGGGATTGCCGTCCCCGGCATGCCCATCGGATCCCCGGGTATGGAGGGGCCAAACCCTAGACCATATCAGGTGCTTTCATTCACCCATGCAGGTGAAGCAGCCAGCTTCGCAACCGTAGACCCACGCTAAAGGCATCCGTCTTTTCAACCAAACCAGCCGTCACCATTAGGAACCAACCCTGGCCTTTGCGAATCGGTAGTATGGTTGAGAGTCGAGTTAAGTGTGTGCATAAACCTTCTCTTATCGTCTCATCAATGTGTACATCTAAGACCTGCAGATGGCGTCCCCCGTGTCCTATCTAGCCAACCGCCTGATCCCGTTACTAGTTCTCCTGTTACTGCTGCCGCTGTCACTTGAAGCACAGTTTCGGCGAGGAAGACAGGCTGAAGTTGTTCCCCGCTGGGCCCCTATCTCGATCGGAGCCAAAGTCGGTTGGGACTCACAAGCCAACGCAACTACCGTCGGCGGACACGTCAGAATTCCGGTCGTTCGAAACGGAACGATCGAGCTGTACCCCAGTGCTGAAGCAATATTTCTGACTGGGACCAAGGAGTACCAGTACAACCTCGACGCCGCATGGGTGCCGGGTGGTGCTGGAGGTGGGGTGTTCGCTGGCGCTGGCGTCGGATGGAGGGATTCTGTCATTGGTATGGATGTTGGCGATCCCCGACAAACGCTCTTCGGCTTCAACGCATTTGGAGGCGGTAAAACAAACCTAGGACCCATGCAGATCGAAGTCGTGCTCCGGTGGACGTTCCTCAACGAAACGCAGTACCAACCGAACTCCGCTTCGATCGGTCTAAACTTCCCACTTTGGCGCGCGACGTCTCAACGCTAGTCGCTTAGCATAAACCGGTCCCATCCGCAGGATGTCATTCTCTCTATCCTGTTCTCCACCAGTCAGTGGGATTAACACGCCGCCCAGGTGCGAACCGGTCCGCAAGCCAAAGTGCGAATCGACGAAGACGAGTACCCGCCAGCCACCTCCAGACACGCGCCAGCGTTTTTGAAAAATCAAGATTGTATGGGCAGACCCGAACACAGATCGAGCAATCAGAGTTTTGGTTTGACCAGAATTGAAAACAAGGCTCAGCGTCAACCGTCCATTTCTTAACGCCTGTGATGTTTGACCGGTTGTGTACCTCATCGGACGGGGGGCCATCCGGTATAGCATTAACTGGACAAGCATCGGAGCACCGGCGACAAACTTCGCAGAATTCTCTAACACCAAACGAATGCGGCCGATCCGGATCTAGAGGGAGATCGGTAAAGATTTTTCCGATCCTCACCCTGGGTCCGAACTCTTCGGTGATCAGAAGACCGTGGCGTCCATATTCCCCAAGCCCAGCCTTGAGTGCCAAAGGAATCGCTAACGCGGTATCGTTCATCGTAGCCACCGCTCGGTAGCCCAGATTGCGCACGTACTGAGCTAGACCTAGCAGCACAAGCGTATCGTGAGAATAGCCAACACCTGTAGCCGTTCCACTCAGCGCTGAAGGCACCGTATCGATCAGTTCGCGATCCATCTGTTGCGCGATGACGATCACATTCGGCAGATCGGTTGGTAACTCCTGCGGTTTTTCCGTCTCACCCAGGCGCGAGTACGCATGTGTGTAGACCCAGCGCTCATCATATTCGGTTATCCCAATCAGGTCCGCCCCAAAAACCCGACCTATGTGCTTAATCTCACGACTCATCTCGCTCGCAGATTCAACCGGCACCCGATCTTCGGGTCCCTCTCGGTGAACAGTGAACGGATCAAGAAAACCTTCGCGTCTATTCTCACCCTCTTTTAACTCAGCAAAAATATCAGGCAGGTGCCAGGACGCATTGCGCAGAGCATAGTCTTTTTGTCGGAAGCCTTCCGCTGTTTTCCACTTCTTAAGAGGAGTGCGATACGTCTCGAAGAAGCGGTCTGTGCGGTCCGAGCGAATCTTCGGGTCCCAAAACGCCCTTGAGTATATGTCGTCTCTCTGGCTGAAACGCTCGAAGTGCTCAAGAACATGAAAGCCGGCTTCCTCATCGGAGGCGATAGGCTCGCTCATTTACACATTCACCCATTTTGAAAGGCCCAACATCCTTTCAATCAGTCGTAGCATCGTCCTGAGTGCAAGCCAAACTGAGCTAAGGCTGCGATTCTTGGCTGGCTGCTCCGCTAATCGTGACTCCCGAAGACATTCATCATCCTAGCAAGAACGGCACGACCGATTGAAGCCACATTTCCGGTGATTCTAGGTGCACCGCATGGCCCACACCTTCAACCTCTACTAGGCAAGAATGTGGAATAAAGCTTTCCATTTTCCTGGCGATGCGAACGAACTTTATATCTGAGGCACCAACTATCAGAAGCGTTGGGCATTCTAAGCATTCTAATCGATCCCATAGAGATGACAGCGTACCCGTCCCAAGCCCTCGCAGTGCGCAGGCCAATGCTGCCGGCTTGTTTTCCATACGCTGACTCCGCACACGATCTCTGACTTCGGGTGGAAGCCCTTTCTGCGAAGCAAATATCGGGAGTCTCTCCCATCTTTTAACGAAGTTAGCAATCCCTTCTCTTTCAATTGAGGTTGCGAGTTGACTGTCCCCTTCTCTGCGCTCTATTCGGTCTTCTTTGCTCGACAGACCCGGCGATGCGGACTCCAGCACAAGTTTGCGCACACGGTCGGGGCGTGTCAGCGCGACATGAAGAGCGATCCTCCCACCCATTGAATAGCCAATTAGATCATAATGCTCGAGGTTCTTAGTCTTCTCGTCGACAGCTGCTATAGCGTCATCCAGAGTAAAACCTCGACTTGGAGCCTGAGCCCTGGGCCCGTGACCAGGAAGGTCTAAAGCAATCGGAAGGACACCCCGTTCTCTCATGGCATAGATCACCGGATCACCCCATGAGTGAGATGACCCGGTGAACCCATGGAGAAGAACAGCTTGAACGGGAGGCCTCAATCCTTTAGATGCGCTGACGATCAGCCCGCCAGCGCTTCACAGCCATCTTGATCGACTTCCGGTCGCTCAATTCACCAGCCTGAATCCGTCTCACTAACCCCTCTAACTCATCGTCGGGAGCAAACCGCAGACCGATCAAGTGACTAGTAGAGATGGATTCAACCTGGCCGTGCATCTCCGGTGGCAAACAGCGCAAAAGGCGCATCCGCTCCTCTAAGCGTATCACACGATCCTGAACTCCGAGGGCGAACAATCTGGAGAATATGGCGGCGAAACTCACCCCGACTCCGAAAGCACCCAGCAGGGCCGCTTCTACGGAAAAGTCGACCACAATTTTGTACAGGAAGCAGATTGTCGGGATAAAAATCAACGGGATCGCCACATAATGAAACATGGGCACAATCTTGGCGTGACTGGCGGCCGACTGAGGCTTGCTCATATGAGTAATTCCAGCAGTGAGAAACAGGCTTGGGAATATAGCTGAGCAGCGAAAAAGGTTGGCGAACCAAGCCAACTCGAAGCCCGTGCCTTGTCAGAAAAAGCTAGACACTCTAGCGAATCAGAAAGCCTCCTCTCAGAGGGTCTTCCGGAGAAATCAAGAATTCATGCCGCCCGGTGACCCACGCCCTACCAGCTACTTCCGGGATGATCGCCGACCTTCCTTCAGTATCAACCTCTTCAAGGATGGTCCCGTCGAAACAAGTGCCAAGGATACTCTCAATCCGAATCTCTTCGCCTACATCAAGTTCCCCGCGCGCCTTATGAATCGCCAGGCGCCCGCTAACTCCTGTTCCTGTAGGACATCGATCAACTTCGCCGTCAGCGAAGACGCAAACGTTCCGGGAATGGTTTTCGGCATTATGGGCATCTCCAACGAAGATGGTACCGTAAACGAAGCTCAGATCATCATCCTCCCTGTGACAAGGCGGGTCCGCTTCCTGCACCGCATTCTTGATCCGCCGACCAAGCTCAATCAGACGATTCCCTTCCTCGGGTACTAGCGTGAGGTCATACGCGGATGCGTCGACATAAGCATAGTACGCTCCACCGAAAGCGAGATCATATTGAACTGTGCCTACTCCTGCGACATCCACCGTCGCATCGAGACGCTCCGTGTAAGAAGTAACATTTTCGAACCTCACGCGACTAACACTGCCGGTGGAATCAACATCCGCTCGCGCGCAAACAAATCCTGCGGGCGTATCGATCCCGAGCTCAACCACCGAGTCCAGAATAGGCACTAGACCGCACTCGACCAAAACAGTCGTCACACCGATGATCCCATGTCCACACATGGTGCTGAAGCCCGAATTATGCATGAAGAGCACCGAAAGGTCGGCCAGCGGAGTCACTGGCGGCATCACAATACATCCGTACATGTCGGCATGTCCTCTCGGTTCCCACATAAGCGCACGCCGGAGTTCATCGCTATGCTCACAGGCCCACCTCCGCCGTTCAAGGACCGTCGCACCCTCTAGGTCTGAAAAACCTGAAAGAACAACACGGAGGGGCTCGCCCTCGGTATGCGCATCAATCGCACATACACGTGTCCATGACTCTGGGGGAACCCATGACTGAGCCATACCGTACCAATCTTCCACGTTTATATTCTCCTTGCTGTCCAAAGTCTTCTTAGGAAAATTAGGACTTACTTCTTAAGAAGCTCTTCCGAAGCCTTTCCATCAGATCGGTAATTAAAACATGCCCAAGAGCACTAAGGATGCGGACACACAATCCACAGAACGCCGCGTGGACATGGGCGAACGAGGGGACATCATAGAGCCCACCACACCCGGCGCCATGGAGTACGATTACACCAATTTCTATTTTGGTGCAGGGTCAGACGCGTTTGCCTTACTTGAACCCTTCGACGATTGGTGGCGTGAGGTCAAGCCAGCTGGGTACTACCTCTACGAGCTTCCGCTCCATTCCGCCCCCGGAACACGGGTGGATGTTGAGGACACCAAGACGGGTGAGATACGTCGAGGCTTGGTCAACTTCGCATCGTACAACTACCTCGGGCTTTCTTATCGAGACGAGGTAAAGCAAGCCATCAAAGACGCGGCAGACCTATATGGAGGGGGCTCTTCTGGCTCTCCAATTCTGTCCGGTACTACAGTCCTGCATCAGCAATTCGCCGAAGAGGTCGCCGACTTCAAGGGTACTGAAGCCGCAATGATCTTTCCCACTGGCTATAGCGCCAATGTTGGAACAATCGCCGGATTGATGCGTTCGGGTGACCTGATCGTTGCCGATCAGTTCGCTCATGCCAGTATCGTTGACGGCATGATTCTCTCGAAAGCCAAATCTCGGTTTTTCAGGCACAACCGTGCTGACGACTTAGATCGTAAGCTCACGGGTTTTGATGGGAAAAAGCTCGTGATTGTCGAGGGGGTCTACTCCATGGACGGCGATACGCCTCCGCTTGCGGAGTTGGTGGAAGTCTGCCAGAACCATGGCGCCAGATTGATGATCGACGAAGCCCATTCAGCTTTTCTATTCGGTGAACAAGGGAAGGGTGTAGCCGAAGATCAGGGGTTCGATAAAGAAATCGACATCCACCTCGGGACATTCTCGAAAAGCCTCGGGGGTCAAGGTGGTTACATCGCTGGCTCGACTCAGTTGATCAACTACCTCCGTGGTTTTTCACGATCACGCTTCTTCTCCTGTGCCCTTTCGCCTGTAGTGGTAGCAGGCCTGCGTAAAGCACTCGAGCTCGCACGAAATGAGCCCGAACTTCGGAAGCAACTCTTCGACAACGTCGCATACATGCAGAAGCTCCTCGGAGAAGCTGAGGTTCCTATGGGAGACTCGACTTCACAGGTGATTCCAATCATGGTTCGCGACGATGCTCGCATCTACCAGATGGGTGAAGAAATCTTCAGAGAAGGCGTCTACATCAACCCAGTTAGATACCCCGCAGTTGGCAAGCACAAGTCTCGCTTCCGCATGTCAATCTCCGCAGCCCACACCAAAGAAGACCTAGAAGAAGGGGCAGAAAAGATTGCAAAAGTACTTAGACGCTACGAAATATGTCCGTAGTCAGCAGCTACCGCTTCCACACCGGAGTGAGCGCCTTTTTCGAAATGGCAACCTCCGATGCGAGAGCCCTTCTTCCTGAGCATCTTGAGCCCATTGAGGTGACTCACCAACGAAGCGTGCTGTCGGTCACGGCCTTCCTCTTTGACGACTCAGTGGTGGGCCCTTACACAGAGATCATGTTCTCCGTAGTCGTCCCTCCGATGGTAGCGAAGTGGGGCAAGCACGCGAAGGCCGGATTCTATCCGTTCCTCGCAGCTACGTCCTCTTCGGAAGCTCGACGTATTAAGGCTGACCGATTTCATTTTCCCTACCATGAAGAGTCGATTGATGCCCAGTTCATCGAGACGGACGACAAGGTTCGGATACGGATCTTTGGTGCGGGGAAACCGATACTCGACCTAAGCATCACCCCGGGCGCTTGGGACACCACAACGCACCTTCTCCAAGGATTCATGATGAACGGAGAAGAACGGCTACGCACAACTCTGCAGATCAGTGGTGATTATACAATGCATGAAAACGAGGAGGGGCAGATGACATTGTTTCCGCACCCGATAACCGCCGACCTCCTACGCCACGAAGTCTCACCACACCCGTTCCGTGAGCACTGGTTCAAGAACGGAACAGAGGTCTTCCATATGCTGGAAACAATCTGAAAAGGGACCAGCGCCCTCAGGATCTCGTATTTACGCTCTTTGGCGAGTACCTCCTAGAGAGGTCCGACTCGGTATGGGTAGGCAGCCTGATCGCGCTTCTCGAGCCCTTCGGACTAACAGAAGGGGGCGTGCGAACCGTGCTCTCCCGAATGGCGAAAAAAGACTGGCTTTCCTCCGAAAGAAGAGGTAAAAGCTCGTTTTACACGCTTACGGATCGGGGGCGGGACCTTCTCCAAGAGGGACAGAAGCGCATCTATCACCCGTCTTGGGATCAAGACTGGAATGGTGAGTGGTTCGTTCTAGCCTACTCCATTCCAGAAGGAGACCGAAGCCTCCGAGATCGACTCCGAGATCGACTGGCCTGGCTCGGATTCGGTTCGATGGGCAATGGCCTATGGATTTCTCCACGAGACGTGGAACAAGACGTTCACGCGCTATCCGCTAGCCTCAATCTCCACAACCATCTGATGTGCTTCCAAGCGAGACCAGTTAACGATCTGACTGACGGCGAGCTAGTAAGTCGCTGCTGGGATCTCGAAGCCCTGCATCACAGCTATAACGACTTCGCCCAGCGATGGAGAATCGCAAGCGATTCAGCAGCGGCTCATACCCGGGCCGCGAGGGAAGAGAGTGATGTCCGCGCCTTCGTACTTCGCTTCGAACTGATACACGAGTTCAGACGCTTTCCCCTGAAGGACCCTTTCCTTCCGCGAGATCTATTACCCAAACCTTGGGGGGGAGACGACGCCACCGATGTATTCCGAGACCTCCATGACCGGCTTATGGGCCCAGCGGATAACTGGGTGAGCGACGTTCTACGAAATGCGCCCCCTCACATCGATCAGGGCCCGTCTGTACCATGACGAATTACTTTCCAGTAAGTACCAAAGAGTTGACCGCACGGGTAGAGTTCTGCGCATGAATAAACTGCCGAAGTACTTTCTTATCGGCGTCGTCGTGATCACGACGAGCACATCCTGTGCCCCCGGCGATGCCAATCGCTCAACGAGGGTGCACTCAGCATTCTTAGACATCGTAGCCATTCAGGATGCTCGGGCCGAAGAGGGTATGATGCTAGACCGTCTGACCGCCTACACACGGTCTGAAAACCGTTTCATCCGGGCGATGTCAGTGCGTGCTTTAGGGCGACTAGAAAATCCAACCCTGGCTAGCACGATCGAAGGACTGCTGTCCGATCCGGCACCTGAGGTACGGATTGAAGCCGCGAATGCACTTGCACAGGCCTATTTTGGGGCGAACGGCAGTAAAGCCCTGCACCCTCTAATGACTCGTGCTGACGTCGAAGTTGAAGTCGCGACAAAAGCGGCAATAGCTAAATCGATTGGGAGACTGCAGCTCAATAACGAACTCCAAGCACTGGCAGCAGAAAGTCTGCTCCAAATGAGCTACACGGATGGTGGTGACGCCCCCGGCGAAGTCATGGAAGGTGTGGCCCTGGGAATAGATGCACTCGCACGTTCAACCCGCGGTTCCATTGTCCAAGGTCGGGTAATGCGGCGGCTCGACGAGCTCCGCATGTACCTGGATGGCACGGTCACGAGGACACATCAGGCGAGGGTGAGAGCTCTGGCGATCAACGTGCTCGGCAGCGCCGCTCAGCTTGATCTAGAGCAGATAAGAATTGCGCTGCGGGATGAGAGTGACGCAGTCAAAGCAGCTGGTGCTCGCTGGATCGGTACCCTCCCGCGAGGTGCTATACAAGGCGAAGGACTGCGGCAAGTGATGTTCAGCCGGTCGGTTCCTGCTCAGGTAGAAGGGCTGCGGTTCCTGCTCAACCAACCTCGCACGCCCCAAACGTGCGCGTACCTGAAACAAGGTGCCCGTGTGCCAGCCGGCGGGGCTGTTATCCCACTGAGCCTTCGCGTTCTTTCGATAGACGGACTCGCAGAACCATGCCCAGACTCTATCGCTCAACGTACTGTATTATTAGCCGCATCTTCGCCAAGTCAGCTCGACTCAATCGATTGGCAGCCTGCATCTCACGCACTAGTCGCACTAGCACAGATATCCCCTGATGCGGCCGCCAACGTGCTCGGTGTACATGCAATGAGTCCGGAACGTTTTGTCAGAGCCTATGCAGCGCGTGCGGCCGGCATAATCGGAGAGCGAACCGTTCTTAGCGCGCTCCTGCAGGATCCGATACCCAATGTCCGAACTGAAGCACTGCGTGGTCTTGCGAAGCTAGATGACCAAGCGTTGGATGCAGCAGCAATTAACCAACTGGTAGTCGAAGATCCACAATTGATTATGGCGGCTACTGCAGTGCTCGAAGGCTCGACCGATCCTAGGGCAGCCCCCGCTCTTGCTGACGCCTTAGACCGGATGTCCAAAGAAGGTCGCGAAACATTTCGAGATGCCAGGCGCGCGCTACTTGAGCGCCTAGAAGAACTGGGTGACTCCGGACTATCCGAACGACTACTGCCATACCTTTCCGACTATGACCAACTCGTGGCCCAAGATGCAGCTAGGGTCCTAGAGTCATGGAATGGCGGAGCCTATTTCCCTAATCCGACCCCTAAACGAGCGCTCGCATTACCTACCATCGAGCAGCTCAGAGAGATGGCAGTCAGTATCGTGGTGCTGCACATGCAACGAGGTGGGGAAATTCATATCGAGCTGCACCCATACGTGTCGACTGCGAATACATGGAGGTTCTTTACACAAGTACGTGAAGGATACTTCGACGGTCTTACCTTTCACCGTTGGTCTCCCAACTTTGTCATTCAGGGTGGGAGTCCCAATGCAAACGAGTACTATGGGAGTGGACCTTTCAGTCGGGATGAAGTCGGTATGCACCACTGGCAGGGCACGGTAGGGATCTCGACGAGAGGCCATGATACGGGTGACGGGCAGATCTTCGTTAACCTGCTGGACAATGCAAGACTGGATCACCAATACACGATTGTAGGGACAGTCACCGAAGGACTGGAAGTCGTCGGCCTAGTCAACGAGGGCGACGTAATCGAACGGGCCGAGGTGCGCCTGAGCCACTGACCTCCTAGAATCGGCAACGTTTCTGAGGATACACTAAGGAAGAGATACGCATGCAGCTGTACACGAAAATCCTGATTGGGCTCATTGCGGGCGCAGTCGTCGGCGCGGTCGCGAACCTCGGAGAGATCACAATTCTCCAATCGATCTTCAGTGAGATTGAAATTCTGGGGACCGCCTTTATCAACCTGATCACGATGATCGTGATCCCACTGGTAGTAGCGAGCCTCTTGGTCGGTACCGCATCGCTGGGTGACCTGACTAAGCTCGGTCGTATAGGTGGAAAAACGCTCGCCTACTATATGCTGACCACAGCCGTGGCCGTCACTATTGGTCTTGCGCTCGCTAACGTCCTGAAGCCTGGTGCCGGAGTGACTGAGGAAACGCGAGTAGAACTGACAGAACGTTACGGGGGTGACGCAGCGTCCCGCATGGACATAGCAGAAAACGCCCCCAGCTGGAAAGAAACACTTCTGCGAGTAATCCCCCGCAATCCAGTTCAAGCAGCAGCTAACATGGACCTCCTGCCGCTGATCTTCTTCGTCATCTGCTTCGGGGCAGCGCTGACAGTTGTCTCGCCCGAACGAAGAGACAGCGTGTTAACCTTTTTTCACGGTATCAATGATGCATCCATGGTCCTCATCAACTGGATCATGGAACTCGCTCCTTACGCAGTCTTCGTTCTAATAGGCTCAGTCGTGGCGAACTTTGGCTTCGACCTGCTCCAAAGCCTCCTGACATATACACTAGTAGTGTTTGGCGGCCTGATGCTTCACGCGTTCGGCACATATGGCCTCATCCTGCGGTTTATGGCCGGATTGAACCCGTTCAAGTTCTACCCTCGTATAGCGGCTGCGCCATTGCTAGCGTTCTCTACGTCCTCATCGAATGCAACACTCCCTCTCACTATTGAGACGGCCGAGGACAAGGTCGGAGTATCGAACGAAGTTGCATCCTTTGTGCTACCCCTAGGCGCCACCATCAACATGGACGGAACAGCCCTCTACCAAGCCGTCGCCGTCCTGTTCATCGCCCAAATCTACGGTGTCGATTTGGTACTCGCAGATCAGTTAATCATTGTGCTTACTGCAACGCTCGCGTCCGTGGGCGCAGCGGGTGTTCCCTCAGCGGGTATCATTACCCTGATCATCGTCCTGAACTCAGTAGGTATGGGCGAGCATGTACAAGCCGGCATTGCGCTTATCCTTGGCGTCGATCGAATCCTGGACATGGTCCGGACTTCCGTAAATGTCACGGGGGACATCACCTGTTCGGCGGTCATCGCCCGCAGTGAAGGTGAGACACTGACTTTAGCGAATGGAATAACGGCACAATCCACTTAACATCAATACTGACCGAGGCCCGGCCAGCAGGTTCGTGCTACGGCCCTTTCGTGTCTGACATCCCCACTGCAGTTTCAAGTTTATCGTATCCCAAGAAGGAGGATTTATGGATCGTCGAGGCTTCGTCACTTCCGGAATGGCAGCAGGACTAGCCGGAATAACCGCTTCCGGGGGAACGCTTGGAGCGTTTCTCAATCATGCGCCCGGTTTTTCGCCTGGCAAGAGACTCGCTAACGGTGATATCCGCCTCAGCTCCAACGAAAACCCACTTGGCGTATCTCCAGCCGCACGCGACGCAATTATCGAAGCAATCGTCGAGTCAAACCGGTATGGCGGCAGGCGCAGGGAAGTCATCGCCGCGCTCTCTAGTTACGTGGGTGTGAAGCCTGAACAGATCACGCTGGGCTTCGGGTCAACAGAAATCCTCCAAATCTGCACTCAGGCCTTCCAGGGTCCGAATACACCGCTCATCGCAGCGGCACCGACGTTTGAAGACGTCATGGATTACCAGGACACCATGCCTTTTGAAGTGCACACGGTCCCCCTCACAGCGGACCTCCAGCACGACGTTCAGCAGATGCGGGATCTGTCGATGAAACGTCCGTCTGTCGTCTACTTCTGCAACCCAAACAACCCCACTGGGACAATCACTGCTTCGGCCGACATCGACGCTTGGATAGCGGAAGCGCCAGAAACGACGGTCTTCCTGATGGACGAGGCATACCTGGAATACGTAACAGATGATCGGTACTGGGACAGCCTCAAGTGGATTGAACAGAAGCCCAACGTGGTCGTAATCCGCACCTTCTCAAAGATCTTCGGAATGGCCGGCCTACGCCTCGGATACGCAGTAACGCACGAAACGACTGCGGCTCGTCTCCAGGAGCATTCGATTCAGAACAGTCCGAACGTACTAGCGGGCGCAGCTGCAATCGCGTCGCTCCAGGACGATGGAATTGTAGAACGCGCGATCACTGTCAACGAAGAAGCAAAGTCCATCGTGCACACTACGTTGAACGAACTTGACCTCGAATATCTTCCGACCAACACGAACTTCATCATGCACAAGATCAACGGTGATCTGCCGACATACCGTAACCGCATGGCAGACGCAGGCCTTCTAGTCGGCCGAAACTTCCCGCCTATGCTCGACCATAATCGTCTATCGTTCGGGCTACCCGAGGAGATGGACCAGTGGGCATCAGCGATTAAGGATTTTCGCCGAAAAGGCTGGATCTAGCTGACATTGTTCGTGAAAGGACACCCCGCCTCCGG
>DLTN01000102.1:28033-43474 GCA_002500925.1 Gemmatimonadales bacterium UBA7835
CCGGAGGCGGGGTGTCCTTTTTCTAAAAATATGTGCGACCCAACCTAGTACCCCATGACTGAATCGCTCGACTGGAGACGGATTACCCACCTCGTCATCATCAACGTCTTCGTCGGCGGGATGGTAGGGATCGAACGGACTGTCCTTCCCCTCCTTGCCGAGGTTGAGTTCGGGATCGCCTCAAAAACTGCAGTTCTCGCATTCATCGCTACGTTCGGGATCACGAAAGCGGGAGTGAACTTCTTCGCTGGTGCGCTTTCGGAACGGGTCGGACGCAAACGTCTTCTAGTAGCTGGATGGCTAACTGGAATCCCGGTCCCCCTCATTTTGATCTGGGCTCCAAGTTGGTCCTGGATCCTGTTTGCCAACATTCTGCTCGGCGTAAATCAGGCACTAACATGGTCCATGACGGTGGTCATGAAGGTCGACCTAGCAACTCCCAGGACGTTCGGTCTCGTAATCGGCTGGAATGAGTTCGCGGGATATACCGGCATGGCCGCGACAGCAGCTTTGACAGGGGTCTTGGCTACATCGTTCGGCCTGAGGCCAGCTCCCTTCGTTCTCGGCATCGCTATGGCCTTGATCGGACTTGCACTGGCCCTCGCAGCTGAGGATACGAAGCCTCCAGCAAATCAGACAACAGGAGCATCGCCTATCTCGATGGGTGAAGCACTCGCTCGAGGGACTTGGACAGACCGTCGCCTAGCCTCGGCAAGCCTCGCCGGACTTGTGACCAACCTCAAGGATGGCGCGCTTTGGGGGCTTCTTCCGCTGCTACTAGCCGCACGGGGGCTGAGCGTTGCAGAAGTCGGTCTGATCGTCGGGACCTACCCACTGGTATGGGCAGGAAGCCAACTCGTGTTTGGCCCGCTTTCGGACCGGATCGGCCGCCGTATCCTGATCTGGTCCGGACTCGTAACCCAAGGACTCGGCGTGAGTCTCTTCACCGTTAGCGAATCTCTACCACTATACATGATAGCGGCGCTCATCGTGGGAACCGGAACCGGTATGGTATACCCTGTCCTGCTAGCTTTTGTCTCGGACAATTCAGCTATCCATTGGCGCGCCTCAGCCCTAGGTGTCTACAGGCTTTGGCGAGACTCCGGATACGCCGTGGGCGCGCTCGGAGCCGGTTTCATCGCGGATCAAATCGGAGTGGACGGAGCGCTCTCTGTTACTGCCGTAGTCTTAGTCTTGGCTTGCGCTCTGTTCAGCCTAGCTGCCCCAAAAACGCACTCTTGAAACGCACCTCAGTCTAGTTCTTCTGAGCGCTCTCGTAAGACAAACTTCTGAATCTTGCCCTTAAACTGCCTCGCTCAGCGTCCTTGAGTGAGTCAGGCATACATTAATTTCCGCCTCGGTAAACAAGCTCACCACCGACAATCGTGGCTACGACTTCAGTCTCAGAAATGAGATCCTCCTCAATCGTCAAGATATCCTGCGAAAGCACCGTTACATCGGCCAGTTTACCCACCTCTAGAGTGCCCTTCAGCTCTTCTTCGAAGGCGCCATATGCTGCATTGGTCGTATAGGAACGAAGCGCCTCTACCCTAGTCATACGCTGATCTGGGAAGAGCACATCACCACTTGCCATCCTGCGCGACACTGTTGAGTAGTAGTTTGCGATCGGGTCCAAATCCTCAACTGGTGCGTCGGTGCCATTCATTACAATAGCCCCTGATTCGATCAGCTTGCGCCACACATAGGCCCCCTGTTCGGCCCGGCGCATGCCAAGCTTTGCCGCTATCCAAGGACCGTCCGAGGTGGCATGCACACCTTGCATCGACGCAATTACACCTATTTGGGCAAAGCGTGGTATGTCGTCTGAGTTTAGGTGCTGAGCATGCTCAATTCTCCATCGATAATCACCCTGTCCCGCGGAGTTGTAAGCGTCCTCAAAGACATCGAGAGCCTCCCGGTTCCCACGGTCTCCAATCGCGTGAACATTGAACTGATATTCATATTTCATGGCGAGCCTGGCCGTTTCTTTCACGTCTGCAATGGGCGTGGTATTGAACCCCGCGCTAGACGGCAAATCTCTATAGGGTTCGAGCAGCCACGCACCGTGCGAACCTAAGGCTCCGTCTATAGAAACCTTGATCGCTCGCACGGTCAGTCGATCGTCCCCGTATCCAACCATACGATATTTGTCCATGTTTTCAGCGAGAGACCCGGGATTGGCCCTAATCATCGAATAAATCCGGATCTTCAAGCTCCCATCGTCGACCATCTCCTTCCAAAGATCGACGGTACCCCATCCCGCCCCCGCGTCATGAAATGACGTGATGCCCTTAGAAAAAGCTTCCTCCTGGGCTAACAGTGCTACTCGTCTGGGATCCGGAGACATCGCCCCTTGGCGAGCCGCTGATAGGAGCCCTGAGGCCGTCTCTCGGAAGAGGCCGATAGGATTTCCCGAGGGATCCCGAACTATCTCCCCTCCCGCTGGATCTCCCGTAGTCGCACTAATCCCTGAAATCTGCATCGCGTAATCATTCGCGAACGTCGCATGGCCACTAGCGTGCGTCAGTATAACCGGGTTTTCTGGAGAGACTGCGCTCAGTGAATGATGATACGGAAGACCGTCAACATTAGGCTCTGGACGCAGATTCCACTTCTCCTGATGCCATCCGCGCCCCGTAATGAGTTGCCCGGGCTCCGCTCCTGCAACCGCCTCCGCGACCATGTTTACAACATCACCCCAATTTTCCACTGCTGTCAGGTTCAGTTCCAGCTGAGACTGGCCCACCCGCATGTAATGGGCATGCCCTTCAATGAAACCCGGAACAGCAAGCGCCCCGGCTAGCTCAAGGACTTCTGTATCCGAACCGATGAAATGACCTACTTCGCTATCCGAGCCAAGCGCTACAATTCGACCATCACGGGCAGCAAGTGCAGAAACCTCACGCCCCTCATCGTCAATGGTCACTATCTTACCACCTAGAAGAACCAGGTCGGCCGCATCTTCAGCTGGTGCACAAGCAGTAGTGCTAGTCACCGCCAAAATCAGTAAGCAACACAATGAGTTTCGGTTCAGCATCAGGAACTCCATCAACGTGAGGGTGCGCGAAAGTAGCACACCCAATTGTACCTGCCGAGCCTATCCACAAATCGGCCCTTACGTCGACTCTAGTCGGTGTACCCCGTCCCTATACCGACACAGGTCAATTCACCGACCGGAGCCCGGGAATGCTGACACGACGAAGGCGTAGGCTATTCGCAACAACGCTGATTGAGGAGAATGCCATGGCGAGTGCTGCTAAAATCGGGTGTAGGGAGCGAAGCATGGTGGGCAGGAAGGCAAACGAGTACAACACACCAGCCGCTACTGGGATTAGGGAGGCGTTATAGAAGAATGCCCAGAACAGGTTCTGTTCAATCGTCCGTAGCGTACGTTCGCTCAAGGCCAGTGCCTCTGATACGGTCCTCAAATCCCCTCTCATGAGCACCACGTCGGCCGTTTCCATCGCCACGTCCGTCCCGGTCCCTAAGGCCATCCCAACATCCGCGACAGCCAATGCCGGGGCATCATTGATTCCATCACCGACCATTGCCACCGCCCCCCCCGCGCGCGCTTTAAGCTGACTAACCACCTGTGCTTTTTCACTGGGAAGCACTTCGGCGTACACCTCATTAATACCAACTTCCTCAGCTATAACATTAGCTACCGTCTCACGATCACCCGTCAGCATGATGACCCTAAGCCCACGTGATCTAAGTGCAGCGACGGCAGCTACCGAGGTCTCCTTTACGGCGTCAGCGACACCAATGAGTCCTGCCATCCGACCGTCGACCGCCACCCATAGAGGGGTCTGCGCCGCGGCCTCTACTTCTTCAGCTCGGCTCGTCCACTCCATCACTCCCTCCACACCGAGATGCGTCATTAGGGCCGAGGTCCCCACGGCGACACTCCGGTGCCCTACCCTTCCGGAGACCCCCCGTCCCGGGATCGCTTTGAACTCCTCCACGGCGCTAATGTCGAGCAACCGAGACTCAGCCTCCTCGACCACCGCTCGGGCAATCGGATGCTCACTGAGCGCCTCGACAGATGCGGCGAGCCGGACGTATTCATCCGCCCCACCTAAAACTGAAGCCCTTTCGTCAGAAACCACGCTCTGAACGGTCGGCTGTCCTCGGGTTATCGTTCCGGTCTTATCGAGCAACACGACGGAAAGGTCGCGTGCGCGCTCTAGGGCCTCCGAACTCCGGAAAAGGATGCCTCGGCCAGCAGCTCGTCCTGTTCCCGCCATAACCGCGGTCGGTGTCGCCAAACCGAGCGCGCACGGACACGCAATCACCAGAACCGCCACGAAACGCATCAACGACTCAGTAAAATCTGCCTCAGTTCCGAACCACCAAACCGCCCATGTAACTATCGCGATCACTATGACAGCCGGAACAAAAAGAGCAGCCACTCGGTCCGCCATCCGTTGGATGGGCGCTCGTGAGCCTTGGGCATCACCTACCATCCTGACGATCTGAGCGAGTGCACTGTCTGAGCCCACGCGTTCAACACGCATCTTAAAAGCGCCTGTCAGGTTTACAGTTCCTCCGGTGACCGAGGCACCGTCAAACTTCTCAACTGGAAGGCTTTCTCCGGTCAGCATACTCTCATCGACCGACGTCGCGCCTTCGATCACACTACCGTCTGCAGGGACCCGCTCTCCAGGACGAACCAGCAGGATATCTCCGACACGAACCTCATCCGCGGGCACTGACTCTTCACCGCTCTCCGTTATCCGATTAGCAGAGTTAGGGCGAAGTTCGAGGAGCTCTCGTATAGCCGCTCCTGTCTCCCCTTTTGCTCTGACCTCGAGAAGCTTGCCTAATTTGATCAGTGTTATGATCAGAGCAGCGGTCTCGAAATAAACATGCGTACCGAAAACTACTATGTCGTTGGTCAGCGCAACGGTAACCATTGCGGACCAACCGAAGGCCGCACTTGATCCAAGTGCTACCAAGACGTCCATATTTGCAGCGCGGTTTGCCAGTGACTTCCACGCACCGACGTAGTAGTCCCAACCGACCCAAAACTGAACTGGCGTTGCTAGGGCGAACATGAGCCAATTCACCCAGGACTCATTCGCCCACGAACCAAGAAGACCGAAATCCCGGAACATGCTCAGAACAAATAGAGGCCCTGCAAAGGCAACGCCCGTCCAGAATTTTCGGGACTGAAACGCAATCTCCTCATCGCGAGTAATCGCCTCGGCGTCAGTCAGTTCGACTCCCTCTTCTACTCGCACGACCCCGTAACCCGCTCGCTCAATCCGCTCAATCATGTGGTCGAGCAAAACCTCTCCTGGATCGAAACGCACGGTAGCGCGCTCAGACGCGTAGTTGACCGTCGCCTCTTCCACGCCCGGTATCTTCAGCAACGTCCGTTCTACGGTTGCTACACAGTTCGCACATGTCATCCCTGTTACAGAGATCACCCGCTCCCGAAAGGAGGCATTCATGTCATCACAGCCCCAGAGTGTGTCAGTCGGCAGTTCGTACTCAGACGGACGGAGGAAAGTTGATTTCCTCCATCTTGTCCTCAATGACCGTCCAATCCAGAACCTCAGGATCCCACGACACTGTAACCTGCTTGCTTATATGCTCCGCCTTTACGTCTTCGACGCCATTGAGGTCCTCTAGTTCACTCTCAATTGTCGTAACACAATGCCCACAACTAATACCCGGGACATGCACCGTCTTGGTCATCACGGATCTCTTCTCCTTGTTGAATGTTTCGCGCGACAAACCCAAATCCTTTTAGACTTGGGCCGAGGACTCAAACACCTGCATTAGCTCCCCGAGAACCTCTTCCCGTGTTTCCGCATCAGCGCCTCGTACCGCGTCCGTAACACACGAACGCAGATGTCCGTCTAGCATAATTGCGCTGACCTTCTTCAGGGCACTCTGGATAGCAGAGATTTGGTTGACTACGTCTATGCAGTATTCACCCTCTTCGACCATACGTTGAACACCGCGTACATGCCCTTCAATGCTCTTGAGGCGCCTGACAAGGTCTTCATTAGGTTGGTGGGACACTGAGACTCCAGGAGAAGTTTGCCCCCCCCTATGGGGGGGGGTACAATAAATCTGGACTCGAAGACCTAAATGCGTCAACATCTACCCCCACTTGAGCAGCAGTTCTAGGATGCATAAATCGTTAAGCCTTAGCCCAAGCGCATTTCCTCATGTCGACAGAGTCCTCTAAAGAATCGGTCTCGACCCTCGAACAAGAGGGCGAAGGAGGCATTCCTCGGGCAGCCGAGGAACTAGATCCGATTGAGTTCTTCAAGGCGTGGTTCGATGCCGCCGAGGACTCAGGGATTCTCATGCCGGAATCAGTAGCCCTCGCAACAGCGACTTCAGAAGGCGCCCCTTCGGTCCGAATGGTCTTATTAAAGGAAGTCAACGAGAAGGGGTTCGTCTTCTTTACGAATTACGGCAGCAGAAAGGCCAATGAAATTGAAGCTAATCGGAGGGCCGCACTATGCTTCCATTGGGCGTCGCTGGAACGACAAGTTCGGATCACAGGGTCGGTGGAAAGGATCACTGAAGCAGAGAGTTATGCATACTTCAGCACGAGAGAAAGAGGTAGCCGCATCGGTGCTTGGGCGTCCAAACAAAGTCAGCCACTCCTTGATCGAAGAGAACTACAGAGACGAGTCAGTGAGACCAGGGATAGCTTCACGGACAAGGATATCCCACTACCCCCGTTCTGGGGTGGATACCGGATTCGTCCAGAAGTAATTGAATTCTGGCAAGGCAAGGTCAACCGCCTGCACGACAGGCTCATCTTTACTCGTCAAGGTGACGACTGGAGCACCGAAAGGCTCTACCCATAGAGTTCCTCGCAAGATCTCATCAAGAATCTCCTTAAGACTTGTGGTAGAGCCTCCTGGACCGTCCCTTGCTCATCCGAACTCAAAAGGACGGAGGACGATGGTGACAGGACCGGACTACTTAACGAAACCGACACTCCAGTTCCTCAGTAGGCTCAGCACGAATAGCGAGCTCAACACTTTGCCGGGCGTGGTGTCCTAATGGGCGCCGGTGCGCAGGCCCTTTTGGCCCTGTTTCCCATAGCCCTCGGCGGCGTCCTCTTGGTAGGGTTTCGTGTCCCTGCTAAACACGCAATGCCCGCAGCTTACGTCGCGGCAGCTTCAGTCGCGATTTTCGCATGGGAAATGAGTGTTTCTCGGGTAGCAGCTGCTTCGATACAGGGTTTGTTCCTGACGTTTGATCTTCTATTCATCATCTTCGGAGCGATCCTTCTCCTTCATACGCTCGAGCGGTCCGGAGGGGTCGCTGCAATACGGAAATCATTTAACGGAATAAGTGATGACCGGCGAGTTCAGGTTGTCATCGTCGCTTGGCTATTCGGTTCGTTCATAGAAGGCGCCGCCGGCTTCGGTACTCCCGCAGCTGTAGCAGCACCACTCCTAGTAGCACTAGGATTTCCAGCAGCAGCAGCAGTGATGCTTGGCATGATGATTCAGAGCACGGCGGTCACGTTCGGTGCAGTGGGAACACCAGTCCTAGTCGGAATCCAAGGGGGTTTAGGTGGCGAAGCCTTTGCGGCTGCGCTCGCTGGAGCCAACATGACCATGGTCGACTACCTGCATGCGGTCACAGCAAAGGTCGTCCTCCTGCACGCCACGGCCGGATTTCTAATGCCGGTATGGATGGTCATAATGCTCACAAGATTCTTCGGAGCAAATCGCTCATGGAGCGAAGGACTCTCCATCTTACCTTTTGCCCTCCTCGGAGGCCTAGCCTTCGTAGTGCCGTACGTCTTTTTCGGCACGTTCCTAGGTCCCGAATTCCCTTCGTTACTGGGGGCGCCAGTCGGACTCTTGATCGTCGTAACAGTTGCCCGCCGCGGATGGCTCTTGCCTAAGGACCACTGGGACTTTCCGGAGAGGTCCATGTGGAACGCGGAATGGGTCAGCGGACTCGAAGACGAGTTGGCGAATGTTCCTGAAGGGCGTGGCATCTCCGCAGCTTCCGCATGGGCACCCTATGCACTGCTAGGAGGGCTCTTAGTCCTCACGCGTCTCCCGCAGCTTCCGGTAGGAGAATGGCTTCGCCTAGTGTCGGTTTCTTGGCAAAATATTTTGGGGTCCGGAATCACTGCTACCACCACACCTCTTTATCTCCCGGGGTTTGTGTTACTGGTGGTCGTGTTAATCACTGCGCTCCTCCATCGGATGAATGGTCCGGCACTGGGGGAAGCGTTTCGCTCTTCGACTAAAGTTCTCATAGGCGCTGGCGTTGTGCTCGTCTTCACCGTGCCGATGGTTCGTGTGTACATCAACTCTGACGTCAACGGGGCCGGATTACTCTCTATGCCTCTAGCTATGGCGGAATGGGTTGCGAGCAACGTGGGTGCCGTATGGCCTTTCTTCGCGCCGATGACCGGCGCACTTGGCGCCTTCATCGCAGGCTCCAATACGGTGAGCAACCTTATGTTCTCGGCCTTTCAGTTCGGAGTAGCCGAAAAACTGGCCATGTCGACGGTGATGATTGTGGCTCTTCAGGCAGTCGGAGCGGCAGCAGGTAACATGGTGGCGATACATAACGTGGTAGCAGCATCGGCCACGGTCGGGTTACTAGGCAAAGAAGGTGAGACACTGCGAAAAACAATCTTGCCGACCGTCTACTACTTATTGGTTGTGGGACTCCTAGGTCTGCTAGCAGTCCACGTGATCGGAGTTGCGGACCCGGCAGGACTCTGAGTCTTTCTAGCCTAGTTCTATCCCCTCAAACCTTCAAAGATCGTGCAATGCCGTCAGCTGCGTGTGAGATACACGCGAGTCCAATCTCTTCGGTCGCTCCGCGTGCGTCTCCGAGGATCCCGTTCGACGTAACTGACCTGAATCCCTCCTCAAAAATCCTAGTTTTGAGCTCATCGTCGAAAGTCTCGACGTGGCCTTCTTCCGCACGCTCTGCTCGAACTAGGTCTGGCCGGATGCAGAGAATTTCTGAAGTCTCGGCTATGTCAGCGTGTCCACCAACCCGACCGACTAGCTCAGGAGCGACCTCTAACAATGCCGCTTCCCAGAGAGCAACGAAACCGATGAGGTCAGTGTAAGCATCTACCTTGCAATCTGGTCCGACCGCGGCACACAGGTCCGGAAGCATCTCTTCCAGGGGCCCAAAGTTCCCACCATGTGATGGAACGAAGCAAAGCCTCGTGAAGCCATGTCTAGCAAGGCTTACAGCGTAATCAATGCATATCGCCTGGAGTGTGCTGCGTCGCAACGTCAGTGTCCCCGCAAATCCCATGTGGTGCTCTGAGCATCCCACGCGAATCGTCGGCGCTGCCAAAGAGTTACCTAGCCGACGAGCCACCTCTACGGCGAGACGATCCCCGCGAACTGCATCCACGAGGAGTGGGAGGTGCGGACCATGTTGCTCCACGGCGCCCACGGCAATTACAACGGTTGTAGTTCCAAGGTTGATCGCCGCCTCAACTTCAGGCCACGTCATCTCCTCGAGAAGTAAGTTCTCGGACATGTTTTACTCAATGGTTCTAGGGTGGTGCGGAAGTGTAGCCGGACAAATTGGAACCGCATAGACAGGCCCATCGCCGTGATCTTTCCAGTCACGATTTCGGTCGCAGCCTCACTCGGGAAAACAGGTCCGCTGAGCGCCCTCAGAATTCGAGCAAGCTTCTAGCTCATTCCTCAAGTTCCGACATCCATGCCCCAATCGCCGTAGCGAAGTACGTCGGTTGGAAAGCATACCAATCTCCCAATCCAGCAGGTATACGATACTCCTCACCTGCCTGCTCAGAAGATATACCACGATCGATAGCCCTTCGCGCAGCAGCTTCAAGATCACCTAGGAGATCAATGTACCTGTCTAATGCCATTGCATCAGCGAGCGGTCCATGGCCAGGCACGTACGTCGAAGCATCCATTGCACGCAAGAGTCGCGCCTCCGCACTGAGCCGGGATGGGGCCGCATCCACATAATTCGGGACCATTTGGTTCCAAACCAGATCTCCGCAAAAGGCCACAGATTCCTCAGGTATCTCGACAGTCAAATCCGATTGGGTGTGTCCCCTGCGTGGGACAAGAATCACTGAGCGGTCTCCTAGATCGATCTCGGTGGGTCGACGGGTTCCTATGCGGGTTACTGACTCCAGAACTTCGCTCTGCTCATCACCATTCTGCATCGACAGGTCGATCGTCACATCAGTGCCGAGGACTTCGACTCCGGGTGTCTCAACCATCCCTCTGAGTCCATCTGTGTGGTCGCCATGGTAGTGCGTGATCACCGCGTGTGTAGGACGTCGACCTGTGAGTCGGCGGGCTTGCTCTGTCATCCACCGAGCGCCGTCGTTAGAAGCAAACGCCTCTACAATCACTACTCCGTTCCTACCTGAGATAATTCCGCCATTACAAATCGTGGTGCGGTCCTCGAGTGGAGTCGATACGAGGCCCCAAACTCCCGGAGCTATCCTCTCTAGGCGCCCCCAAGGCTCGGAAGCTACGACAGGAAAGCGATCTTGGGTCGCCCAGACCATTTGACCCCACAAAGGAGCGACAGCCTTCATGAGAGCAATCTGTGCGGCACATGAAGAAGATCTTCTTACGAAGTCGCGACGGGTCAACGAGAGGCGTGATTCCATAAAGAACACTTCAGGTTTTAGACTTCCCTAACTTGAAAAGCTGGCGTCCCCGAGCCCGCCTCGCCATCCTCTGCCGCCATGAGCACACCCCTACGGTTTTTAGACACCGCACTGCCCTTACCCTCAGAACCGTCATTATGAACGACTCCGTAAAGCTGCGGCTTCCACACCCTCTCGCCATTCTGACTGGATGTGTACTCCTCGCAGCCGGAGCTAGCTACTTGCTACCGGCAGGAGAATTCGACCGTCAAAGCGACCCTGTCACAGGGCGCACACTTGTTGTGCCTGGTACCTACCAGTCGGTCGAATCGAATCCTGTCAGTCTGTTCGAAGCGCTGGTTGCACTCCCGCGCGGTATGGCCGATGCAAGTAGCGTGATTTTCTTGGTCTTCTTGATCGGTGGCGCCTTTACTGTCGTTGACGAGTCGGGCGCGCTCAGGCGAGCGATCCCTTCGCTGGTTAAGGCGCTGAGGGGTCGAGACCTCCTTGTTATACCGGTAGTCTCAATGTTCTTCGCAATGGGCGGGGTCGTCCAAAACATGCAGGAAGAGATCATCCCACTCATTCCCGTCCTCATGATCCTTACCGCGAGGCTCGGGTTCACACCGATCGTGGCGGTTTCTATGAGCGCCGGAGCCGCATTCGTCGGATCCGCGTTCAGCCCAGTCAACCCATTTCAGGTCATTATCGCCCAGCAAGCTGCACAGGTCGAGCCGATATCAGGAGCGCTCTTTCGTATAGTCTTCTTGATTGGTGCGCTCACCTTGTGGATCGGGGCCACTATGCGCTATGCGGCTGCAACACGGACCGCCGGACAAGCCTCTAGTTCCGATGAATTTGCCGAGGGCATGACCGTCACAGACACCGTGATCGTCGCGATGGTGGCAGCAACCTTTGGCCTGATGGTCGTGGGTCTTCAGTACTGGGGATGGGGCTTCGACCAAATGTCTGGAGCATTCTTCCTTATGGGTTGCATAGTCGGCGTGATCGCAAGAATGGGAGTGAGCGGAACCGCTGAAGCTTACGTAAAAGGCTTCAGAGATCTCGCATACGCGGCACTCCTGATCGGCTTTGCTAGAGCCATCTCGACGGTCCTGACTGACGGGCGCATCATCGACACCATAGTGAACGGCATGTTCACCCCTCTCGAAAGTTTGCCCCAACTCGCGTCGGCGCTCGGTATGGTCGTGGGACAAGCTCTCCTGCACATCCCCGTGCCAAGCGTTAGTAGCCAAGCCGTGTTGACAATGCCGATCCTTGTGCCGCTGGCCGATCTTCTGGGGCTCTCACGACAAGTTATCGTGCTTGCTTACCAATACGGTGCAGGACTCTGCGACCTTGTGACACCTACAAACGGAGCACTGATGGCCATTCTTGCCTCGGCAGGCGTCCGTTACGAGCAGTGGATTAAGTTTACCGGGCCACTCTATCTAGCGCTGGTCGCTTTAGGATGCGTCTCGATAGCTGTAGCGATCGCGATCGGCCTGCAGTAGTGTCGATCCGGGTCATCGCAGCCGTAATAAGTCGGAATGGTGCCTTCCTTCTAGGCCGTCGACCCGAAAACAAGCGTCACGGTGGCATGTGGGAATTCCCCGGCGGAAAGCTCGAGCCGGGAGAGAAGCCTGAAGCCACGGCAAGACGAGAGCTGGCTGAGGAATTAGAGCTAGACGTAACTAATTTTGGCGCACTCCTACACACAGTTCAGGATGAGGACTCTCCCTTCATAATTGAGTTCTATCCCGCCGAAGTCACTGGAGACCCTGTCCCAAGAGAGCACACTGAACTCGCATGGCTGTCCTCCGACAAAATAGCGGCAATCGCACTGGCCCCGGCTGACAGAAACTTTCTCTCATGGTTCATGTCAAAGGATGCGAATAATCTTGGTGCCGAGAGGGATCAGGAGAGTGAGCGGAGGTAATCAGCTGCTCTAGCTTTCGGGATCTCGCTCTTTAGACCGTCGACAGTAAGGGCTCCTCGCCCGATCAAATCTCCGTGGTGGCGAATCCCGATAGGCCCCCTCTCTTCCTCAGCCACCGCTACTGGCTCCCTAGAAATGAGAGTCCGCATTTCATCGTCATTAACATCAACTGTGCGGCCTGTCATTCCATTACCCAGCAGTCGAAGCAAATCATTCGACGGTCGCGGACGACCGCGAGAGTCGAAATCAATCCCTCGAACCCCCACGGAAACTGCTCGCCATGATCCATTCTCCCACACTGGGACAGGCCAGGCATCCAATGTATGAAACCATGCGCGACCTCCTCGTAAAATCCAGCGTAGCCGATCGAGCCCGTGCCCTAGGCCATATCGGCCCCTCAACTCATCCAAGGCAGGCCCGAGACGCTCTCTCGCCTCATCGACTGACATGTCGTCACCTGGGAAGACCGCGGGCACGCTATCCTCAAAAGATCGACTCTCACCATCATCCAACTTGCGAAGTCGAGCCATAAATAGCCCCCCTGAGTCGAGATGATGAGGGTATATACGAGCCGCCCCCTCGAGCCTAGGATCAAATTGAACACCTTCGAAGTGAGTCAAACCTGGAGCGTGATCAATCGGAAGTGCGAGGGGCTCAAGCGCGACGGGCAAACGCCGAAGTGCGTCGGTAACAACTGCCTCGTTCTCCTCAGGGGCAAAAGTGCAGGTTACATAAAGAATGACGCCTCCTGGTCGGGTCACCTTAACTGCTCTTTCAAGAAGCGCCCGCTGCGCGTTAGTCACATAATCGAGAAAGGACGTCGACTGATTAGGCGCCCGCCCGCCTCCACGACGAAGGGTCCCCTCGCCCGAACACGGTGCGTCTACCAAGACCCGGTCGAAGGTGGCTCCGACCGGAAAGTCTCGGCCATCTCCAGCAGTCACCATGATGTTTGAATTTCCGAGACGGTACACATTGCCTAGGAGCCCGCGAATGCGTGGTTCACTCACCTCAGACGCTACAAGGCATCCTGAATCTTTCATCAGTTCCGCCATGTGCAGTGTTTTTCCCCCTGGCGCAGAGCACAAGTCCAGCACGTGTTCGCCAGGCTCCGGGGCTATCGCGGGAGCGGCAACACCCGTCGATGCTTGCTGGACATACACCAAACCAAGCCAGTGCTCACGAGTCGCGGAAAGCGGACCCGGTCCGTCTTTAACTCTGTGGAACCCCGAAACTCCGTCGACCGGTTCTATCTCAAACCCGCGAGCCCTTAGGCGTTCTATAAGCGCATGCTCTGTGACCCGCCCTGCACACACTCGGAACACCACCGGTTCCGGACGACGAGCAGCCTCCGTGAAGCCCGCCCAATCATCTACAAAGCTGCGGTAGCGGGCGAGGTCGACTTCCCGCTCTCGCGGGGCCTTACGCCTCCTGCGCCTGGGGGTCAGAAGTTGAGTACGTCGGGGTCCTCATCTTCGCGCACGAGAGTCAGGATCGCCGCCTGAGGCACCACGAGATAATGCTCGCCCTCGAACGTGATCTCAACCGAAGCCTTCCTAAAGAAAAGCGCATAATCCCCAATTTGGGCCTGAAGGGGAACGTACTTCGGCTCACCAGGCGTGCCACCAATCTTCCACGGCTCATCGTCGAGTTCAGTGGGTGCAGAAACAGCATTTCCGGGACCTGTAGCGACGACCTTACCGCCCTGCACGGCCTGGTTGTCGACTGCCGTGCTCGGAAGATAGAGACCGACCTTGGTCCGATCCTCACCCTCTTCCGGCTGAATCAGGACACGGTCGCCGACAACGATAAGACGCTTTCTCGATTCTGACATATTCACCCTGTACGACACGCTTTTATCTAAACTCGAGGACAGAAAAGCTCGCCTTACAGGAGAATTCCCGCCACCGCCGCAGTCATGAGCGAAGCCATGAGGCCTGCAGCCATAGCCTTGGGACCCATCCTGGCTAGGTCTTGCCTACGCGACGGAGCGATCGCACCGATTCCAGCTATAGTCATGGCGACCGATCCGAAATTAGCAAAAGTCGTAAGAGCGTAAATGCCTATCCCCAAGGATCGTGGGTCAACTGATGCACCGTAGGCCAACTCGTTGGAGAGTTCCGCAAACGCAACGAATTCGTTCAAGACAAAGTCGATACCAATCATCCGTCCAATGAGGTCTGCATCGACCCACGGCACCCCCAGCATCCATGCGACCGGGGCCAGGGCTGATCCTAGAAGGCCTTCTAGGGTCACCCCAGACGCACCGACAAGGGCACCTAGCCACCCCAGTAAGCCGTTGATCATTGCGACGAGAGCAATAAACGCTATCAGCATGGCACCAACTACCAGCGCCAAGCGGAGTCCCTCTGCAGCACCACGAGCAGCCGCATCAATCGCGTTGACATCAGGTCGCTCTACCTCTTCGGCCACGACACCTGTCGTGACCGGTTCTCCGGTCTCTGGGACAAGCAGCTTCGACATCACGAGTGCCGCAGGTGCAGACATCACCGACGCAGCTATGAGATGTCCCGCGGCATCAGGATGGTATGGCATAAGCATACCGGCATAAGCAGCCAGAACAGTCCCAGAAATAGTTGCGAGTCCAGCGGTCATTATGGCCATCATCTCTGACTCGGTCATTCGCTCTACGTAGGGCTTCACCACCAAGGGCGACTCCATCATCCCCACGAAAATATTCGTGGCCGTGCAGAGTGTCTCCGCACCGGACGTCCGCATGGTGCGCTGCATCGTCCAAGCTACGACCCTCACCACTTTCTGCATTATCCCAAGGTGGTAGAGGACGGTCACGAGCGACGACACAAAGATAATGTTGGGCAAGATGCGAAAGGCGAAAAACGCGCCCGTCTCAGCAACTACACCATCCGTCGAG
>DLTN01000078.1 GCA_002500925.1 Gemmatimonadales bacterium UBA7835
GCTTTTTATCCCGATTTCTCTAGGCGTTTTCGGAAAACGCAAGAGATGCCCCGGCTAGGCCCAAGGTAAGGACAGGAATCGCCCCAATCGGTCCAAGGTCCCCGGGCACATGCACGGTTAGGTAAATAGCAAGAAGCAGAGCCCCCAAAAGCTTATAGGCCAAAGCAGCGTGCTTCCCGGTTAGCACCCCCACAGCTCCAGCAAGAAAACAGAGGCCTGTGCCATAGGTCCAAAAGGCAGGGAACGGCAGATAGCTAGGAACGAAGCTCATAAAATTCGCTTGCGTTAAATGCATCACCCCGAAGAACCAAAACGGAAGCGTATACACAAACTTGCCCACTGTGCCTAAAGACATATTGAGACTCCATTGAGAAATGACACCCTCACCTGCGTGTCAGTGACATGAACCATGTAGCTAGTGATCGCCCAGATGCACCAGGGCACAGACAACTAATAACAGTCGGAGATCAATTCCGAACCCGGTCGAAAAAAAGATTCCTGACCCGGCCGGCGTTTACATAGAATCCGTCGCGCTCCTCGGTCGCATTCCTGAATCGCAATTCGAGGCGACCAGATGAGAGAAGGTCTTCGCCAACTTGATGAACCTCTGCATCGATTCCTGGCCCAGCCCTAAGTCGCAACGCTCCGTCTACGATCAAAAGCTGATACTCCACGTCCAACTCAGGGCTATAATAGCTTCCGACAAAGCTTTCGGGCTCTTCCACCACCAGAGATCTAGACGTTGAACCTGACCCGCTTGGTCTAGCTTCACCATCTTCTCCGATTCTTGGCTCGAGCGACTCCGCCAGAACTACGTCCGCGACTTGTGAGGCCATACTTCCCGGTGACGCGTCAGCGCGGTTACACAGTACAACAATCGATACGTCCTCCGACGGAAAACGGGTAATCTGGGCTCGATACCCGACAAAAGAGCCTCCGTGACTTACCATTCGCACTCCCCTGTATTCACCAATTCCCTGGCCGAACGAATACGAGTTATCGGTCCCATCCGAGAGCGGCACCGTAGATTCCAGAACGGTATTGAGGCCCGGCTCGACTCGATCTTTGTTCAGGGCATCCACCCAAAGCGCTAGATCTTCTACGGAGGTAAACACACCCCCGTCCCCTACCATGTCCAAGGTCGTAACAGAGACACGATAGCCGTCATCCGTAGGTGCATATCCCGTCGCTCGGTTTACGACGATATGCGTGTGATCGTCATGAAAGTGAGAACTGTTCATCTCCAAAGGTCGAAAGATGCGATCATGAGCGTACTCTCTTAAGGTCATACCGGTGGCTTCTATAATGATCTCACCTAAGAGGAAGTATCCCGAGTTTGAATACAGATAGTCCGAGCCCGGTGTAAAATTCAACTCTCTCTGTCTAGCAATTGCAGCCCTTACCTCAGCCGGGGTGTAATAATCGTCTTCCCTCAGACCGCGCAGCGACATTAGGGTCAGATAATCACGTATCCCACTAGTGTGATGCACGACCTGACGAATCGTGGGTTCGACGGGGTAACGCGGTAGTTCCGGAATCCACTTCCGTACCGGGTCGTCGAGCGAGACTGTCCCCTCCCTCGCAAGAATCGCTATCGCCGCTGCAGTAAACTGCTTTCCCACTGAGGCTGTGCGAAAGACAGTATTCGGGGCTATAGCGATGCCGTGTTCTAAATTGGCTGCGCCATAGCCCTTCCCGTAGGACAAGTCACCTTCTTCCACAATTCCGAGGGCGCAACCCGGTGCATCAAGGACATCATAATCAGCGAACACTTCGTCTATGGCGCTCACTTTCGCTCGCCATCCCACTTGGTGACCACGGCGAATTACTCTGCCAGGATAAGCAGCCTCGATCTGGGTTTCCGGGTTCCATACTCGAATCCCTCCTACCCACACACCGTGAACCCCTATCGACGTAAGCTGAGGCGACTCAAAGTCAGCTCGATCACTTACTTTCTCTGGGTCAAAGAGGACGAGATCCGCTATGGCTCCCTCCCGTATGACTCCACGGTCCGTAAACCCCATGTGTTTCGCCGAGAGCCCTGTCATGCGATGCACTGCTTGCTCCAACGAAAGGTCTCTGCGTTCCCTGACTTGTTCGCGCAGCACTCGCGTGAACGCCCCATATCCACGGGGGTGCGCCCCTGCTAGCGCTCCATCACTACTAACGTTCGTATGCGGCCACTGATACATCGCGGAGACATCTTCTTCCGTCATACTCCTAGCAACAATTGACTCTGCTGCATCTTTGGGTGCATCAGTGCCATGTACCATCTCAAGAAGCGACAAATATGTTGTGACGGGGTCCTCGCCCCGCTCATCAGCAATCTCCTCTAGAGTGCTGCCCTCGTATGACGGCTCCGGAGAAAAGCGACCAAAGATGATGCCATCGGGAGTCGCTACCTCGCGGAGGGCAAAACCCACCTCTTCTCGCGTGAAGTTTCCGTCGGGCACGAGCACCGTCATCGTCGACTGCCAGTAGGTATAGGGATACACGTCAGCGGTGATCTCCACTCCACGGTCCCGCGCTGCTTCAAGTGTGTCGATCAATTCTCGTGTCCGCCCCCAGAGGCTTGTCATAGCGAGCTTCATATGACCTACCTGGACTGGAATCCCCACTTTCTCGCCCACTTCGATGATCTCAGAAAGCGCGGACCAGAAGTGACGATCTTCACTTCTGATATGGCTGATGTAGCGCCCACCGTATTCTTCTGCCACGCGCGCCAAAGCCAGGACCTCCTCGGTCGAGGAGTGGAAGCTATCCGCATACTCGAGGCCCGTGCTCAGCCCAAGAGAACCAGCTTCCATATCAGCTCGGAGTAGAGCCGCCATCTGCCCTACTTCTTCCAACGTCGCAGGGCGCATCAGATCTTCGCCCATCACACGGCGACGGAGAGTGCCGTGCCCGGTGTAAGACGCCACATTTATAGCTGGAGGACCCGATTCCACTTCCTTGAACAGGGCCTCAACCGGATATCTCGAACCACCGTCCTGTCCCACGACTACAGTCGTGATCCCTTGGCTGACCGCTGCTATGGCAGGACGCATGCTGGCCAAAAGCCCGCGATCATGATGGCTATGTGTGTCGATAAACCCCGGCGCTAGCACCCAGCCGTTTCCATCGATAACTAGGTCGCCTTCCCGGGGCGAAAGGTCACCCACGCTCTCTATTCGGTCTTGAACCACACGGACGGAACCCGAATAGGAAGGGTCCCCGCTCCCATCAACGATGACCACATTCTCGAACAAGGTTCCCGGGGAACTAGGGCTACACGAGATCCCCAGCCCGACTGTGAGAATTACAAAAGCCGGCGAAACTAAGCGCGAGAATAAGTTTTTAGGATCCTGCCAAAATGTTTTCATGAACCGAACATGGGTGTCTTTCGAAACGTGTAGCAAGCGCCTTCGACTCAAACCCCGATTTATCCTGTCCAGTTCACGTCACAACCTTGTCTCGACCCAAGCCGCTCTTCTCGACCAGATCACAACTAGCGCCACACCCCTACCGGTACCACTTTCGCGACTATTAAAGACTCACGCCTGTCCTGGCTGAAGCCAATGCATCTCGAGATAGATAGCCTGTATAAGACATACCCTGGCGACGTAAGGGCTCTCGTCGACGTATCTCTTAACATCGGTCCCGGGATGTTCGGGCTCTTGGGCCCGAACGGGGCCGGCAAGTCAACCTTGATGCGTTCGATCGCCACCCTTCAAATCCCAGACTCTGGAACTATCCGTTTCGGTGTAACCAACGTCTTGGATCAACCCGCAGAAGTGCGGAAGATTCTCGGCTACCTGCCGCAAGAATTCGGCCTATACCCAAACCTCTCAGCCGAGGTCACCCTCAACCATTTTACAACCCTCAAGGGCATAACTGACCGGGCCGAGCGCAAGCAGGTCGTGGAATCTTTGCTGATGAAGACCAACCTCTGGGACTCGCGCAAGAAGGCTGTAGGGGGTTTCTCAGGAGGCATGAAGCAGAGGCTAGGTATAGCGATTGCACTCGCGGGCAACCCAAAGCTGCTCATCGTTGACGAACCTACTGCGGGCCTAGATCCGACAGAGCGCCATCGCTTCCAGAACCTCCTGGCCGAACTCGGACAAGACATAGTTGTGATACTGTCTACTCACATCGTGGAGGATGTCCAAGAGCTTTGTAACGAAATGGCCATCATCGATAAGGGGCAGGTCGTGCTACATGGCGATCCGCGATCGGTTTTGGATGAAGCGCGAGGTCGGATTTGGCGGAAGCGAATCCCTAGAGACCAAATGACTGCGTACTCAGAGGCGCATTCCATTATCTCCACTCGACTTTCCGGAGGCCAACCGCTGATTCATATCTGGACAGACCTCGATCCAGGTGATGGTTTTGAACAAGTGGAGCCAGCACTAGAAGACGTCTATTTCCATCGAGTTAGCGCCGGCAAAAGCGGCCCGCTCGAATGATCAAGGAAATCCTCGTCTTCGAGCTTCGTTATCACGCTCGTCGTCCATTCAACTATTTCTTCTTCGCGCTGCTCTTTTCTCTGTCCTTTGCGCTCATAGCATCGGACGCCGTGCAGATCGTCGGCGCCATCGGCCTCGTGAAGCGAAACGGCCCCTATGCGATCGCCCAGCTCAGTATAGTGATGACGGTGATCGGGCTTCTCTTTGCGGTCGCTATCGTTGGCACATCGATGCTCAGAGACTTTCGCCACAAAGCTCATGAGCTGCTCTTCACGACTCATCTGTCCGAGCTCGGATACTTAGCCGGGCGCTTCGTTGGCTCTTTCCTCGTGATGGCGATCGTCTTCCTAGGTATCCCTATAGGATCCTTCTTCGGCTCAATGGCCCCCTGGATCGATCCCGAGTTCGTTCTAACACCGAACTTCTGGTGGCATCTCCACCCTTATTTGGTGTTTGGGCTACCTACAATGTTTGTCGGCTCAGCAATTTTCTTCGCGGTCGGAGCGCTCTCGCGATCCCTCGTCGTGGTATACTGCTCCGGCTTCGGACTTCTAGTAGCTCAAAGCCTGGCGGAAACGTGGACATCCAGCCTCGATAGTGACGCCGTCGCTAATGCGGTTGATATGTTTGGGATAACGACCCTCGACCTGACAACACGCTACTGGACCGTAACGGAGCGGAATTCGCTGACGATCCCCTGGGACCAGTGGATGATTGCCAACCGCCTACTATGGCTGGGGATTTCAATAGCGATCATGGTGGGCGTGGCGCTGAGCTTTCGCTTCAAGTCGGGGAGTGATCAGAAACCCGCCAAAGCATCAAAGAAATCAGAGGAAGTCGGAATTCAACCCACACCTTCAAGGGCCGCAGAACCGATCTTCAACAAAGCTGCGACGTGGCATCAGCTTTGGGACTCTGCACTAACATCTACCCGCCACCTAGTTCGTGATAAAGTGTTCATCGCGCTCGTCCTTATATCAGGCGTAAACACCTTCATGAACGCCTGGTTCGCGGACACCTTCTACGGCGTAACGACCTGGCCAGTCACTTTCGTTGTCGCTGAGCTAGTTATAGGCGGCTTCTTCCTGTTCGTCATAATCCTATCGACCATCTATGCCGGCGAAGCAGT
>DLTN01000041.1:0-954 GCA_002500925.1 Gemmatimonadales bacterium UBA7835
CCCCCAACGCTTCGATTAGAGGGCGTTCATTGGATACATGGATCCGTTTTCCACTCTTGAAAGCGCCTTCTCCCGCCGAGGCCCACCAACGCTCTCCGGTTGATCCCGAAACGATCGCTCCTGCTACGGGCTGTCCTTCGACGGCGACTGCAACGCTAGCGCAGTAGTGCGGATGTTCATGAAGGAAATTGGCTGTTCCGTCCAGCGGATCGACTATCCATAACGGGCGGCCGTCCCAGCGCTCGAGCTGGTCTTCTAAGGGTTCGTCACTCTCCTCAGCAAGGATTGTGTGGTCCGGGTGATTTGCATGGATTACTTCAAGTGCGGCCTCTTGAGCGTCGAGATCTGTTTTTGAAACGTAGTCGGCGCGCGCTTTCACGGTTGCGCCAGCAAGTGTGATGCAACCCGCATCTCGGCGATGAATCCTGGCGGCGGCTTCGGCGGCCTCACGCGCGGTTCGGAGCAAATGGTCCACAAGTCCTCGTTTCTGTATGTGCTCGTTGTGATAAGAACCGGCCTCGGTAAGATACTGACTGAGCCTATAGTGCTTACACGAGGCGATGGCCGTTAAATTAGCGTCTCAAGTCATTCAGCGACCATGTATCCTCCAATGACTACCCCGTGCTGAAAAAAGACAGAGCTGACTTTGTCTTGAGTCGACTTCGGGAGCTCTACCCAGAACCTCCGATTCCTCTTGACCATAGCGACCCTTATACGCTCTTAGTAGCGGTGCTCTTGAGTGCCCAGTGCACCGACGAAAGAGTCAATCAGGTTACCCCTGGGCTTTTTGAACGAGCGCGGACTCCTCAGGCGATGGTGGAGGTCGCAGTTGAAGAGATCCGTCAAATAATCCGACCATGTGGCCTGTCTCCGCAAAAATCGAAAGCGATTGCGGGACTGTCGCGGATCCTGATCGAAGAGCATCGAGGTGAAGTCCCTGCAGACATGGCGGCC
>DLTN01000041.1:1324-3175 GCA_002500925.1 Gemmatimonadales bacterium UBA7835
CCTTCGTTCCCAGTTGATACTCACATCCATCGGCTTTCGCAGCGATGGGGTCTGACTTCGGGGAAGAATGTGGTGCAAACCGAGAGAGATCTGAAGCGACTGTTCCCTGAAGAGTCTTGGAATCGTTTACATCTCCAGATGATTTTCTATGGACGAGAATTCTGTACTGCTCGTGGTTGTGATGGGCGTGTTTGTGAGATCTGTCGTACATGCTATCCGGACCGGAAGCATCCGAAGCGCACTCGTAAGGCTTGAGAGCCAGAAGTATGGAGGGAAGCGCAGCTTCTCGTCCTTTATAGTCTGTTATTGAATGGTGCAAGGACTTCCCCCAAAGGGTCTCCGACTCACGTTTCCAAATACAGAGCTAACGACGTTTAATTCTGCGTAAATCAGTAAACGGCCTGATTCTCGTCGGACTTGAGGTTCGGCTTAGTTCAAATGCCAGCGTAGATCGCTGAACGGCAGCGGGTTAGACTTTGTCATACCTGACCGCTGAACGGAGATCCGAACGGTGACCAATCTGAAGCCACTGGAGCCCCACGACATCATTTCGTCGGGTATCAAGCCCACGGGTGTCCTTCACTACGGAAACTACTTTGGTGCAATCCGGCAGTACATAAATCTGCAGGATACTGCGGAAGCGTTTTACTTCATTGTCGATTACCACGCATTAACGACTCTTCCGACTCCCGACACCTTGCGGGTAGATACTTTCAGGATGGCTCTGGACTGGATTGCACTCGGTCTAGACCCTGACAAGGCCTCGCTCTTTGTTCAGAGTGACGTACCGGAGGTTACCGAACTCGCGTGGATATTCTCTAATCTTCTTCCGGCAGGTGATCTTGAGCGTGGTGTATCGTTCAAGGATGCCAAGCAGCGTGGTGATACACCGAATGCTGGCTTGCTCAACTACCCTGTTCTTCAAGCCGCAGACATCCTCATATATAGAGGTTCAGTAGTGCCCGTGGGGAAAGATCAGACCCAAAACATAGAGATTGCAAAACGAATAGCTAATCGCTTCAATCGGCGCTTTACGAGCGATAAACCCTACTTTCATCCTCCCCGCCCATGGGTGATCGAGGAGGTGGCAGTGGTTCCGGGTCTTGATGGCCAGAAGATGAGCAAGAGTTACAACAACACCATAGCAATCTTCGAAGAGCCTGAAGTACTTCGAAAAAAGGTCATGGCAATTCCGACGGCGTCGACCCCCCTGTCCGAGCCGATGGACCCGGATTCTGATCACGTCTTTTCACTAATTCGACTTGTTGGAGATGAAGAAACGGTCTCTTCGATTCGAGATTCATATTTAAGAGGAGGGTTTGGGTTCAGACGCGCGAAAGAGGAGTTGATTAATCTTCTCGAGTCTTACTTTGCAGATGCACGCGAGCGACGGGATGAGCTTGTTGCAAAGCCCGACGTAGTCCGGGATGCGATGGTAGCTGGAGCCGAACGGGCGCGAGTGAGGGCGCAAGAGACAATGAGGGATGTGCGAGAATTGACTGGTTTGAATTGGAAGAATGCCGCCCGATGAGTCGGTTGCTGTTCGCGTTAAGTTCTTTGATCGCTAAGCAGGTGGAGGGACCGTATCTTTGTCTTTGTTGCACCGGTTAAAAAAATGATTGGAGAAAGATGTAAATGACCGACCATATGATCGATTTGAGGGGGGCTTTTCTCCCAGTCGTAACGCCTTTCGAATCAACGACTGGGGATGTGGATATCAGCGGTTTTCGAGAGAATCTGTCTTCCTGGTTCGGTCATCCGATATCTGGCATTCTGATCGCCGGTTCGACGGGTGAGTCCGTATTCCTCGATGAGCGTGAGCGAGGCATTCTGATCGGAGCGGCTTCAGAT
>DLTN01000030.1 GCA_002500925.1 Gemmatimonadales bacterium UBA7835
GACGCGGTCTGGAGGGGGATGCGCCTGAGGGCGTTCCTGCTTCCCTCGGGGACCTTCCGTGGGAGCTACCCCATACTTTTCTAGGACTCGATCAGACTGTGGACTCGTTCGTGCGAGCGGACGCCCTCATCCTTCCGGTTCCGTACGAGTCGACGACGTCGTTTGGGGGAGGGACCCGATGGGGCCCGCGCGCGATTCTTGAGGCGTCTCGTTATGTCGAGCTCTACGATCAGGAGTTTGGGTGTGAGCCCGGTAACCACTTTCACATCCACACTCTTCCAGCGCTAGAGTTGACTCGGGCCGGTCCTACTCCTGCGATGGAGGAGTTGTATGACTCATACGCTCGGGTCGTAGAGGCTGCAGAAGATCGATTTGTGGTGATGCTCGGAGGTGAGCATTCTGTTTCATCTCCAGCGATTCTAGCTCAGGCGGAGCGTCTCAAAGCTGACTCTGGCGCCAGGCTTTCAGTACTTCAGATGGATGCCCATGCGGATTTGCGAGCAGAGTTTGAGGGGACTCCAAATTCGCACGCTTCGGCCATGGCCCGTGTGCTTGAAAGCGCCGATGTGGTCTCAGTTGGGGTAAGAGGTGTGAGTCAAGAAGAGGTTGAGGTGTCCAGATCAGCAAAAGCCTCAACCTTGATCTGGGCCGACGAAATGTGGGAAGACGATGCTTGGATGGAGCGAGCCTTGCAGGCGTTGGGATCACACGTCTACCTGACGTTCGATGTCGATTACTTCGATCCGTCGCTGGTGCCGTCAACGGGAACGCCTGAGCCCGGTGGAGGCGACTGGTATCGGACATTACGTTTCCTGAGGCGCGTCTTTCGGGAGCGGAAAGTCATAGCTGCGGACATAGTAGAACTCGCGCCAACGCCGGGTGTTGCAGCACCAGACTTCCTTGTAGGGAAACTGGTCTACAAGTTGATGTCGTACCGATTTCAGGGCCGCCTCGGTTGATTTCCCGATCGGCGGAAGTCCCTTTGCGAAGGGGTGCTAGGGCTCGGAGTCCGAATCGAATCAGAATCGAACCAGGAATGAGCGAATCGTGAACGAAGTGGAAGTCGGCGTTTTTATAGCCTTTACGGCAGGGATATTCTCATTTCTGTCTCCATGTGTTCTCCCTTTAGTTCCCAGTTACCTGACCTTCGTGACAGGGATGAGTCTGGAGGACCTTCAGGAGGGCGTGGACCGAAGGACGACTTTTACGCATTCACTACTCTTTGTTCTTGGTTTCAGTTCGATCTTCATCCTGCTGGGGGCGTCCGCCTCCTTCTTAGGGCAGTTTTTCCGTGCCTATGAGGTTTGGATCACTCGAATTGGCGGTGTGGTCATCGTTCTGTTGGGGATGCACCTCGCCGGCTTGTTCAGGATGACCCCACTTTTACGCGAGAAACGGCTGCATCTCAATGATAAGCCTGCTGGCTATCTTGGTACGCTGGGTGTGGGCGTTGCTTTTGGAGCGGGGTGGACTCCGTGTATAGGTCCAGCACTCGGAGCGATTCTTACCTACGGTATGGCACAGGACACGATGTGGGCGGGGGTGGGCTTGCTGACGGTCTACTCACTTGGTCTTGCGATCCCGTTCTTGTTAGCGTCACTCGCACTTGATTGGTTTCTTCAAACCTTTCAGAAGTTTCGTGCATGGATTCCTATAGTGGAGAAGGCTTCAGGTGTTCTCTTGATCCTTCTGGGTATTCTGCTGCTTACCGGGCAGTTCACGCTTCTGGCATCATGGTTGAGCCAATACACACCGGTATGGATTCTAGAACGGGTCTGATGGACTTCAGTCGCCAGTGCTGAACGAGATCTCGTCTAGGTACTAATGAGTTCAAGTTGATGCCCGACGGATTCAATCCGTGCTGTGTTGGTGCACCTCTGGCGCCCCAAGTGGCTCAGTATCCCTTAGCCATTCCGCCTCGCCTTGGGTCAGACCACGCTGTCATTACCCCATCTTCGATCAGGATCGCCTGTACATCACCAGAGACGTCGCTTCGCTCCACCATCTTATGCCCTAGGTCCTCAAGTGCCGCGACTACAGACCGCGGAAGTCCGCCAGCTTCATAGTATATCTGATCGGGAAGGTGCTGGTGGTGCACTCGAGGTGCGTTAACAGCTTGGACGACATTCATGCCGTAATCGACCACGTTCGAGATCGTCTGGAAGACAGTCGTGATGATGGTCGACCCACCGGGGGTCCCCGTGACCATAAGCAATTCATTGTCCTGGCCGAGAATGATCGAAGGTGACATAGCAGATAGCATCCGCTTCCCAGGTCCGATGGCGTTGTTCTCTCCCTGCACAAGCCCGAACTGGTTGGGTGTCCCTGGTTTCGCGGCGAAGTCGTCCATCTCGTTGTTAAGAACAAAACCAGCCCCGGCTACGGTGACCTTGCTCCCGTACCATGAGTTGATCGTCGTCGTGACGGACACAGCGTTCCCCGCGGCGTCAACGATCGAGAAATGCGTCGTCTCTTCGCTCTCACCGGGGTCACCTTCCATACCTGGTCCTACAGAGGTCGATGGTGTTGCAGTGCTAGTTGAGATCGTTGCAGCCCGCTCGGATGCGTAGCTCGACGATGTCATCCGGTTGAGTGGCATTTCCACGAAGTCGGGATCAGCTAGGTAATGGTTCCGATCGGCGTAAGCCCTTCTGGCTGCCTCGGCGAAAAGGTGGATCTGTTCAGCGCTGTGCCAACTCATTTCAGCAAAATCGTATCCCTCCAAGATGTTAGCGATCTCCGCCATCGTAGCTCCACCTGAGGAGGAAGGAGGCATGGAGATAATAGTGTGTTTGCGATAGTTGAAGCTGATCGGTTCTCGCCACGCTGCTTCATAAGACTGGAGGTCTTGGTGTGTTATGATACCGCCGCCGCGCTCCATTTCTTCAACGATGAGGTCTGCTGTGCGGCCAGTATAGAAGCCATCCGCCCCATCATCTTTGATGCGGTTGAGGGTTGAGGCGAGGTCTGCTTGCCGCAGCGTGTCACCAACGACCGGAGGAGAGCCGTCGCGCGGGAGGAACTGGCTTGCAGAAGTGGGATAGGCGGTCAGTGCCTCTACCATAGTTTTGCTGAGAGATCCAAGGAAACGCTCTTTAACCTCGAAACCCTCTGCCAACTCGATTGCTGGCCGCACTAAATCTGCCCATGGCAGTGTGCCGAATCTCTCATGGGCGGCCGACATTCCGGACACCGTCCCTGGGACGCCTGCTGCCAGATGACCGACTACTGACTTATCGGTAAGGTTGCCTTCGGGGTCTAGATACATGTCCCTAGTCGCTTCAAACGGAGCCTTTTCCCTATAATCCAACGCGGCGGTCTCACCTTCTGCCGTCCGGACAACCATGAATCCACCACCACCGATATTACCGGCTTCCGGGTTTACAACTGCGAGTGCGAATTGGACGGCTATGGCAGCGTCAATTGCATTTCCACCCTCCTGCAGTATCTGAACTCCTACGTTAGTTGCGTACTCGTCGGTCGAAACCACCATGCCGTTCTCAGCTGTTACTGCCATTTCGTTGGCGGAGTATCGCCATTGAGCCGGAAAGCCTGCCGGTGCGCTCGTGTCGGGCGCAGTGCATGCGGTGACCAGGAGCAACATTAAAGTTGGATGCAGAGATTGGCGGAGCGGGTTTGGTTTGCTGTAGTTACTCATAGGCGAACTTTTTCTGGGGACTCTCTCGTTGCCGCGTGACGGCGCCGTGGCGTAGCTTCGGATGCAGCTCAAGATCAGGGTGGTCAAACAACCTCACAAGCACTTATGCGTGACCCTCGACTAACGGAACAACCCAATCTCGCCTCGCAGCACATCGACGAGCTTGATGCGCTCGGCATAGTAGATCTGATCAACGATCAGGATCGAATGATTGCGTCTGCTGTTGGACAGGAGAGAGAGTCAATAGCGCGCGCGCTTGAGCTGGCCGAGCACGCGTTCAGGCACGGGGGGCGGCTCATATATGTAGGCGCTGGAACCTCGGGTCGTTTGGGGGTGCTGGATGCCTCAGAAATGCCCCCGACATATGGGACTGACCCGTCTATGGTACGAGGCGTGATTGCGGGTGGTTACGAGGCGCTCGTGCGCGCTCAAGAAGGAGCAGAGGATCATCCCGAGGACGGTGCGAAGGCGATCGACGACCTAGGTGTGGGGGAGAGAGACTTCGTGCTGGGAATTGCGACCTCGGGTACCACACCATATGTCCATGGGGCGGTGGACCGAGCCAGAGCACTAGGTGCCTCGGTGGGATTTCTTATGTGCACCCCGCCTCCGTCGGAGCTCGTTGAAAGACTAGATGTCGTGATCGCTCCGCTCGTTGGGCCCGAAGTAATCACGGGATCAACGAGGATGAAGGCTGGCACTGCAACGAAGCTTGTTCTCAACACGATTACGACAGGTGCGATGGTCAGGCTTGGCAAGGTGCACGGCAATCTGATGGTCGATCTTCAGGTGACTTGCCAAAAGCTACAAGATCGAGCGGAGCGCATTCTTCAGAGCATGCTGAAGATTGATGGAGAAGAGGCTGCTTCATTACTGGCAGATGCGGACGGTAACGTAAAGACTGCGTTAGTCATGAAGCGACTCAACGTACATACTGAGGAAGCTCGTCGACGCCTAGAAGAAGCTGATGGTGTTATCGCTCGGGTCGTTGAAGGGCCCAGGTAGTGAATGTGAAGACATGGAAAACCTGGCTGGGCTTGGGGGGACTGCTGCTCATTGTGAGCGTAATTATCGTCGCCTTCGCATTCACCTCGATTCCACATTCCGGGGGAGACAACGCGGGTTACGTATCTTTGGCGCATGGGCTCCTGACCGAGGGGGCGTACTTGGACGTGTTCGATCCACAGCGAATGAAGCATACCAAGTACCCACCAGTCTTTCCTGCTCTGCTCGCTATGATGATTGGCCTTGGCGCAAGGACCTGGGGTACGCTCAAGCTGGCAGCAGCCGTCCCGACTGTCATAGCGGTGTTAGGGACTTATGTGTGGGCGGGACGGCGTTTGGGCGCCTGGACGGGATTCGCGATTGCGCTGATCCTTTCGTTCTCCTCGGCGGTCATCTACTACAGCCATTGGGTGCTGTCCGATGCCCTGTTCCTAGCATTGACGATGCTGGCTCTCGCCGCATTTGTGATGGCGGAAGCTGCTGATTTTGCGGGGGCCGAGGCCTGCTCCGAGAGCGATAGAGCAAGAGACTCGAAGGCAGGCAGGTATACCTGCTGGCTTGTGATCGGCATCGCAGCGGCCGGGTTTGCTTACTTCACCCGTTCGGCGGGATTACCGATGGTATTCTCGCTTTTCGCTTGGTTGGCGATCAACGGTCGTCGTCGGTCCTTGGTAATAAGTGGAATCGGACTCGGAATCCCGATGCTTGCGTGGTGGCTCAGGGGCAGAGGGGACGGGGTCGCACAGTACTCTGAAGAATTCTGGATGATTAACCCGTATGATCCGTCACAAGGAACGATTGATGTGATTGGTCTCTTGCCACGCATCGTGGAAAACGCATCCGTATACGTTCTTCAGCATGGCCCGGCCGGTATCGTGGGGGCAGGTGCGGGGAGCCTGCTTTTACCGATTGGCTTAGCGATGGCGATTACCGCTCTGGTGGGGTGGGTTCTCTCGGTACGGGAGCGGGTGGGAGTGTCTGAAATCTTCTTCCCAATGTATTCGGGCCTGATCTTGGTCTGGCCGGTCGTATGGGCTGGAGATCGCTTCCTGCTTCCACTTTATCCTCTCGTATTCTTTTATGGCGCTGTTGCGATCCGCGGACTCAATCGCTGGTTGTCCCCTGCGGTGACATCTCTAGTGAGTGCACTGGTGCTCTTAGTGTTGGTGCTTCCTGCGGCCGAGAATTGGCTGGACACAAATCGAGAAAGCGGTGCTTGCGAGCTGGTTGCAGCAGAGCGAGGACCGTGGGCATGCTACGGAGCGAGGGTCGGATATTTCCTGCAGGCGGCCAACTGGAGTTCGGATGGTCTTCCCGACTCAGTCTCAGTACTGACTAGGAAGCCTCGGCATTTTTATCTCCTCAGCGGACACTCTAGCCGGACGTTCCCCTTCGATGT
>DLTN01000005.1 GCA_002500925.1 Gemmatimonadales bacterium UBA7835
GCAACTATCCCCGACTGCCTCATGCCGCCACCAAACTGCTGCTTGAAACGCCGTGCACGGTCAATAAAGGGCTTCTCACCTACAAGTGCTGACCCGATCGGGGCACCAAGCCCCTTACTGAAGCACACGTTCACGGTATCGAACGGCTCGGCGTAGACGCTAACATCCACACCGGACGAAGCAGACGCATGCCATAGACGCGCACCATCGAGGTGCAGTGTCATGCCGAGGGCCCTACCAGTCTCACATACGCTCCGCAGCTCATCGAGCGGCCAAACAGTGCCTCCCGCTCCATTGTGAGTGTTCTCTAAACAAAGGAGTGTCGGCGGTGATAATAAGGTCGACGGATTGAAGGGGTGCGCTCTACCAACAGTTTCTTTCAGCTGGTCAGCTGTAAAGACGCCATGCACACCATCAAGCGGTCGCATTGTGACACCACTCAGTGCTGCTCCGCCTCCGCCTTCACTCCTCACTATATGCGCTCTTCGCTCTAGCACGACCAAGTCGCCAGGCTCGGTGTGCGTCCTGATTGCAATCTGATTAGACATACTCCCAGTGGGAACGAACACCGCATCTTCTTTGCTCAAAAGGCTAGCAACAACGGATTCCAGTTGGTTCACAGTCGGGTCATCAGCGTAAACGTCGTCGCCGACCACAGCGTTCAACATGGTCTCGCGCATTTCCGGCGTTGGCTTCGTCACAGTGTCGCTGCGCAGATCGATCATTGGGGTCTCTCTAATGGTGCAGATGCGCCGGAAGCTCCACCGTCCGGTCCAGCGTGGCAAGACACCAACGGTAGTGGCTTACAATAGGACCGAACTTGACGAGACAGTCCCGCGCCCTCAGATGAAAGAGGCTCAAATTGCGCTTGGAGTTACCCAATGCCCCGTTTCCCAAAAAACAGTTACCGCCGAGGACGGCTTATCCGTCTATCTGCAACCCTGCTAACGACACTGGCCTTTCTAGGCTGCGCCAATGAAGAGGTGCCGCCAGATCCCGATGCCGAGCTACGTCGAGACCCGCTGTTGAGAGCGGGTAATTACGCAGAAACCGCGCCCGCCCGTTTTCAGGTGAGCCTGGAGACATCTGCCGGACATGTGCTGATCGACGTTCATCGAAGATGGGCACCGCTTGGGGCGGACCGGTTTTACAGCCTAGTGCGTGGTGGCTATTACAACGACGCGCGGATCTATCGAGTCGTTGAGGGCTTCATGGCTCAATTCGGGCTCAATGGGAATCCGTACGTAAATCAGGTTTGGAAATCGGAATTCCTGGTGGACGACCCGGTGATAGAAACCAATTCACGGGGACGCATAGCCTTTGCGAAGGGGGGGAGGCATTCACGAACGACCGAAGTCTTCATCAGTTACAAAGACAACAAGGCACTCGACGAAGAGGGATTCTCCCCGTTCGGTGAGGTGATTGAGGGGATGGACGTGGTGGACGCCTTCTATGCTAGCTATGGCGACGGTCCGCCAAGGGGCGACGGGCCATATCAGGCAATGGCCGCTGCGCGCGGTAACGCATACTTGGACACCGAATTTCCTGATCTGACAAGGATCACTCTCGCAAGTATTTACACTCAGAACTGATCGCTGGGCCGGATTGATCCTTCTAGCCGGGTAAGGTTTCGTAGGTACCGGTCCTCATATCATTGAGTTAGCTCTGCATACCGGCCTCTAAGAGTCAACTCGGGCACTCACCGCATAAGGGGGCTTCCGGAACCACAAAGAGCCTCTCGTAAGGGATCTCACCTCCGCATGCGATACACAGACCGAACGTCTCTTTTTCGATACGACTTATTGCCTCTCTCAGTTGCGAGAGGCGTACCACTTCTCGTTCGCGCAAACCCTTGGAGAGGCTCTGATTCTGCAGCGAGTCTATCCGGGACAATCTTCCGACTGCGGTCTGGTCAAGTTCAACGGTCTGGAGGGCTTTTTCAGTCACTCTCATACTCTGCTCAAGTCGGATTAGCTGACGTTGCAGCTCAGTCCGGAGTTCGATTACCTGGTCAATGGTCAGGTGATGCTTCATACAAGCAACAAGGGCGACATCGCAGTGCTCATAGAGCTTTCCATTCTTCACTATCAACCCATTCTCTCAGCTCACGGATCCTGTCTGGACCGATACGACAACATCCTCCTACAATGCTTGCGCCAGCCCGGATCGAAGCCTTAATGGCAGTCATCCATGGTTCGCCAAAGCCCCGCCACGACCGTGTGGCAGCGTCATAACGCTCACCCGAATTTGGGTACACGATAATCGGTAAATCCGTTGTAGAGCGGATCTTATGAATCAGGCTTGGAACAAGATGCGGTGCCGTGCAGTTGACCCCGACCGCAGCGACGCGCGAAGCTCGGTCGCATAGTGCGGCTACCTCCTCGATCGGCGTACCATCCCACAAGTGGCCACCATCCCCACAACAAAAGCTCAGCCAAGCCCAGCGTTGGCCGTCCGCCTCCAAAATGTCAAGAAGAAGCTCTACTTCCATTCCATTGGGAATCGTCTCGCACGCCATGATATCAGGATCACTGCCAGCCAAGGTTGTCCAGCGATCTTTATGAAACGCCTCTATAGCGCCCGGGTCGGCTTCATATCGTCCATTGTACTCTGACCCGTCGGCCAGAAATGCTGCATAGGGTCCAATACTCGCTGCTACCATGGGACTTAGAGCAGCTGAAGGCTTCTCCTCTTCTATCGCCTTACGCGCGAGTTCAGTTGATCGAGTAAGCAATGAAGTTGCCTCATCTCGCCCGATTCCGGCCGCAGCGAAACCAGCACAAGAAGCCTGGTAGCTCGCCGTCGTTATACAATCAGCCCCGGCATCCAAATATCGTCTATGTGCCATCGCAATGGCTTCCGGATCGTCACGCAGTAGCCTGGACGACCAAAGCTCGTCCGCCAACAAATAACCTTGGTCCTCCAGCGCGGTTGCGAGTCCTCCATCGAGTACCACCAGCCCGCGGGCTTCGAGAATGGGAACGAACGGACCCGAGGTCATCGCACTTCAAACGACATGATCGAGTCTAGTCGGGGGAATTTTCTATCTAGGAAAGCGTTGCCAGACGCCGCTATTGAATCTTCCCACTGCATGGTGTCGTCCCCATACGCTGCGTACAACCCATCGACCGTTTCCATCCCAGAAATCACTCTACCTACGGGTGGGAAGCCGGTCACTCCAAGCCACGAGAGTTGATCCAGGTATGAATTATCGCTGCGATTAACGAAGAGGATACTCGACCTAGATCCAGTGCCCCCTCTCGCGAAAGAGACCGAACCACGCACGTTGCTTGACTTAGTTGGCTCGTCGACAAGTCCTTTCTGCACCCATTCGGCATCAAGAGATGGCTGCCCTGAATATCCGAACTGTGCGTAATTATCGTTCACGCGATAGATCCTAGAACCCTCCCAATACCCCATTCGGGCTAGGGTCCAGACCCTATCTACAGCGACGGGTGACCACTCCCGAACGAATTCAACCTCGAAAGGGCCCGAGCTCGTCTCGAAAATTATGTTGAACGTCTCGGGTGAAGAATTTGTTAGATCGGGTCCTGAGTCACAGCCAGCCAGCATGAAAAGGTGTAACGCCAGTGCTGTCCCACAAAACCGACGAACCTGTCCATTTATCAAACCCACCACGTTCTCCGAAGCCTAGCCCGCAGATGAATCAAGCCAATTGGTCTCGGTTCCCACGTTAATCGCGAGATGAGCCCCCGGACCATCTGGAGCAGCGCCATGCCAATGCTCAAGCCCCGCCTCAATTACCACCACGTCACCCGGATCCAGCACGAGCTCTTCACCCGCTCGATCCCTCACAATGCATCGCCCACTAAGGCCGAACAGTAGTTGTGTATCGTTGTGCGTGTGCCAATTCGTCCTGGCGCCACTTTCAAATGATACCCGATAGAGCCTGACCGACTCTTCGTCTTCACGACCAAGAAGCCTCTGCATGGTAGCAGGTAATACGAAGTTCTTCGGGTCCGCCGGTTCATGAGGGAGTGAGGCCCCACTGATGTACTTCATGGGTATTGCCACATCTCGGATTCACGGGTCCGGTGCAATCGCACTCTTAAAAAAAGAAGGCATTGCATGACACGACTCTCCCGGCACACGCTAACTAGAGCCCCTAGCCGTAATCGACTCCCGAATCGCACGTGCAGTTATCTCGGCCCGATAATCGACTAGTCGTTGACCGTTTTCTACCGTCTGCTCAAGGGGATTAAGGTCGACCCCATTAATACTGAAGAGACCTGCCTCGATACGCTGCCGCGCTCGGATTCGCTCTGGATCAGTAGTCGAGATGATGGAGGAGTAATGGTAGTCATCGTGATACTCGTTACGTGTCGCGACACAATTGTCGGGCTGCTGGAAGATGCCCAACTCCTCCTTTAGAAAGTCGCAGCTGTACATATCTTCCGTGTAGTACTCAGGTATGAAGTGCACATTCGCCGGGCCGTCGGCCCAGCGCTCATTTAGTGAGGCAGTCACGTTTTCCATTCCGCGCACATTTCCGCCACTGTCCCCAATTAAAACAATGTCTCGAAATCCGTGAGCTTCTAGAGATGTCACAACATCCGTCAACAGGGCCTCGAACGTTTCTTGTCGCACAGAGATCGTAGCGTGATACCGCATGTGGCCACTCGGCGGATCAATCCCGCCCTCCGGAACAAACTTCACTATCGGCGCCACGAGCGCATTCCCCAGTTGCTCAGCAATCGCTTTAGTCGTCGCACTTAGAACAAAATTGTGCTTTCCTGAAGCGACATAAGGCCCGTTCTGCTCCACTCCACCGGTCGCCACAATCGCTGTGGTCATGCCGCCAAGCAAGGCGTCACGTACTTCCATCCAGGTCATTTCTTCTATGAAAACTGTTTCAGTGCCCTGGATAGGACGTGGGGCGTCTAGATCCTGCGCCTCGACGGGCTCAGTCACACTTACAACAGCGGCCACAGCCGCGACAGCAAGGCAAACACGCATAAACACACCTCGGATAGAATCGAACAGTTGGGCACACTGCCCTATCTGGCTAAGGTCGGCAAGTATTCCCGCCTAAGGGCTCACTGCTGGCCCTAAGAAGTGGCCTGGCTCGATAACTAGCAAGCGAGCACGAGATACTTACCATAGTTTCAACCCGACCGGCCGTGGGTGACCGAAACCTGCCTGGAGTGTTGACTTGACTGACCGATTGGCGCGTACCCTGAACATGAAAGAGGGAGAGCTTCCGCTCGCCCTTCTCGCAGTAGGATTCCACTTCTGCGTGTTGTGTGGGTACTTCTTCCTCCGGCCAGTCCGAGATGCCATGGGCGTTTCACGGGGTATGAGTGACCTGCGGTGGCTCTTCGTCGTGACCTCAATAGTGTCTCTAGCACTAGTCCTTGCCTTCGGCGGGGTCGTAGCACGTACCAACCGACGTCGATTCATCCCAATCGCATACCTCTTCGTGATCGTGTGTCTCCTCGCCTTCTCAGGTCTATTGGTATGGGACGGGATGGCAGGTGGAGGACTGATCGGATCCGATACTGAAACCGTTATGGCCCGTGGGATCGGGTACTCGTTTTATGTATGGCTGAGCGCGATCAACCTTTTCACCACTAGCATATTCTGGGCCTTCATGGTCGACGTATTCGACGTCGACCAAGGCAAACGGATGTTCGCCTTTATAGGGATTGGGGGCACACTCGGCGCACTAGTGGGTGGCACCGCGACAACAGCTATTAGCAGTATGACGACGTCCGTGTTTCTGCCAGCCGGATTGATGCTCCTCGGCGCAGCATTCTTCGCCGTAGGCATAGTCATGATGCTCACTCTCGACCGGGTCGCGCGTGCGTCATCTAGGTCTCGTTTGTCAAACAAGAGCCCAGCACCTCCAGCTTCGAACAATCTTGAGGGCAGAACGATCGGCGGAACATTCTGGGGTGGCTTGCGAGCAGTCGTAAGTTCACCATACCTGCTCGGTATCGGTGTCTGGATCGTGTTCATGGCGACCTCGAACACTATGATTTATTTCACCCAAGCAAACATAGTTCTCGGGGAAGCCGACACGTTCAGTCAACGAGTCGCCGGTTTCGCCTTGTTCGATGCCCTTGCTCAGTTCGTGACACTGCTTACGCAGATGTTCATTACGACGCATCTCATCCGGCGCATGGGTATCGGGTGGACTCTGGCGATCCTCCCCCTGGTCACCATGGTAGGCTTTGCAATCCTATCAGTATGGACTGTGTATGGTGTCATGGCCGTATTCCAGGCCGTCCACCGGGCAACCCGGTACGCGGTATCAAGACCGTCCCGAGAAACGCTTTTTAGCGTCATCCCGCCGGCCGACAAGTATAAGGCGAAGCCGGTTGTGGACGTGTTCCTCTACCGTGGTGGGGATGTAGCAGGCGTTGGAGTAGATGGAATGTTCGCGGCAATGGGCTTTACCTTGCCGATGGTGGCCATGGCGACCGCTCCGATTGCAGGTATTTGGGGGCTTCTATCGGTGAAACTCGGCCGAGCCCAGCAGAATCTGACTTAGAAAAAGCTAGAAACCGGTAACGTCACCATCATCTGATCAGTCTAATTTCAACCCTGCAGCGCGCTCCAAGCATCCAGAAGTTCGCGCTCACGCTGCCGGCTCATGCCAAAGCGCCGATTGGCTCGCTCGGCCGCGGGCCGCGTCTTATCCCACTCCAGAGTGTCTTTAGCAGTTTCTACTAGCGGCCGAAACGTCAATCCCGAAGAAACAGCGTCACTGACATCCACAAACATCAGAGGATCCCCTGGAATCCACGCAGGAAGATCCTGCCAGGGAGAGACGCCCTGTCCCTCCAGAAATGACTCCGGGATCCAAGTCAGCTCGTGTGGCGTCTCGGTCGCTCGGCCGATCTTATCGAGCATTGAGCCCATCGACATTCGCTCAGCCGGCCCTGTAGCATTGAAATTCCCAACCGTCCGACTCTCAGCCAGCCTAACAATCCACTCAGTTAAATCACGTTGATCGATTACCTGGTTCGCGTGATCCGGGTTTCCTGGTGCTAATACTCGCCCCCCCTCGTCAAGTCGAACCGGCCAATAGGTAAACCGGTCCGTCATATCTCCGGGACCCGCAATCAGGCCCGGACGAACAACTGTCGCTCGGCCAGGGAATGCGGCGTGGACGATGTTCTCACTCAAGGTCTTCATTAGGCCGTAGGAGGCGTCATCACCGTCCTTCCAGCCTTGGGGTGGTTCGATGCGATGATAATCCTCATCGACCAGCGGCTCGAACATGACCTCGCTCGCTCGGTCCCAGCCGAAGCCCTGTAGCGCATATGCAGAGATAGACGAGACAAAGACATACTGCTGAGCAACGTCCGCCAGTAACTCCGTGCTTTTCTGCACCCACCTGTAGTCTTGCGCGTTGTTATCCAGAACGACATCCCACACTCGCCCCTCCAAGGCATCATGGTCATCGTTCCTATCACCTTGGAGACGTTCAACACTTTCGGGGAGGTCGATCTCTCGCTGTCCACGGGTGAAGATACTGACCCTGTGACCCCGCTCGACAGCATAGCTAACCATGTGCGGGCCAATGAACCCGGTACCACCTAGTATGAGGATACGCAGCGGAGCTATTGGCGACTCACCCTTGTCGCTGTCACCAATCTGTTCTCCAGTGCACGCGGTGTTGGCACCCAGGGCCAGTCCTGTACCCACAACCCCGGTCGTTCGGACGAAGTCTCTGCGCGTCGGCGACATCGTAGCGTCCCTACTTGTCTCAGTCTGATTTGACGCCAATAACCATGCCCGGCCTCAATAGGGCTGGCAAGCCATTCAGCGGCTCAAGGTTCGTCCGAATCTCAAGACAAGACCTGATGAGCGGTTCTTAGCTGACACGAAGTCACCACTGTATGCATCTCCCAAACCTTCAAAGACACGTGCCTCGATCTCTGCGTGAAACGAAGATGGAAGAGTGGCAGCGAATCCTGCGCCAACGCCTGCGCCGAACACCTGTGCGACCTCTTGCAAACCAAGACCTAGCTCAGGGCTGAACCGGTTCCGAAGCACCACATCGATCACTGGACCCGCTGTGGCAAACACCTCAACCAACCCTAGTCGAGCTGCAAAACGTGGCTGAACAGCAACAGTCAAGTAATCTGTTCGCGCTTCCCCGATCAATTCACCCCCCCTCAAATCCCCCACAACGCTGCCACCTCTCTGGGTCCACATGAATTCAGCACGCATTTCGAACCAAGGGACCGAAGTCCTCGCGTTCAGAAAGCCACCCACTTGAACGCCTCCGACCTTCTCTGTCTGATACTCCGAGTTCCAGACCTGTTCATTCATCACTCGACCAGCAACCACACCCGCTATCGAACTGGATGTCTGCGCATTTACAACCACCGGACTCACACTCAGAACTACCGCGAGAAGCCCTATGACCGCAGGACACTGGGGACCCAGCCTCACTCGCTCAAAGCTCCAAAGACAGCAATCAGGAGAAAAGTTCCTAAACATCAATGATGAGGGACTGTATTCCGGTGCTCACGGAGAAAATCTCGACCAAAGTCACCATCGAACTCTCGCCAAACTGAATGGATGTGGTTCGCACCGTTCTGCGTGTTGTCGTATTCGATCAGGAAGGTGGATCCCTGAACTCGATAGTAATGAGGCTGTCCCGGCTCTATGCTGCCCGCCCATGCGAAACGGATACCGCCCGTGTCACTACCGAGCAAGCGGCTCCGGCGGTGCTCAGCGATTTCGTCAGACACCACCGAGAGATAGACGTCAACAAGCTCGAAAAGCATCCGTCTCTGATCCTCTGCGAGGTCACTCACTTGAATTCCGATCGGCTCGAAAGGACGGATGTTGATATCGGCCGACGTTAGTATATCACGAGGCGCACTGACATTGATTACCGCCTTCCTCTGCTGAGACGGATTCAGCGCTCGAACAAGATTCCGACCCGCATCCTCTCGATCCCCTAGCACACGGCGGCCCGCCTGAACGCCCTCTTTCACCTCGGCGGGATTCGCACCTAGGAAAGCGGGCGCTACTAAAGCGATTACACCGCCCACGATCGTGTAATGCAGCGAAATATGGTGCCCCTCAAATCGCCATCCCCAATCTCCGTCATTTGAGGGCGTTCCAAACACACTGAACAGGTACTCATCTCGGTCACGAGCAAATCTCTGTCCGCCTTCGAGCGCCAGTAACATGTCCTCGAGCTCCATGACTTGACTCACGGTCATGTAGCCTTGTTGGCTTAGTCCCGACTTCAGAAGGTCATGCGCCCTCGCCCGCTGATTTCGATTGAGATCGGCGATCATTACGCCCCTGCGCTCGAACATCTCTACCGGGACGAAATGAAAACGCATCCGTTCTTCGTCTTCGAAATCAAAACTCGCCAGCGATCTTTGATCTTCTGTCAAAGCTTCCAAAAACGAGCTCGCTGCGTCACTCATCTTTTCAACATCTCGAGACTCCTCCCAACGAGCGCCAACAAGTACGATCACCATTGAGAGAAAAAAGCCTAAGAAAACGGAGCGGCGAGAATGCATGATGTGGTCCTTAGTCAAAGCGCAGTCAGCGACTGTACCCACGGGTGACGCCTTGGGCTACCGAATCCCAAGAATAAGCGTTTTGGATTCGACGACTTATCTCCGCAATCAAGCCACTGCCACTGTCAGCGTTCGTCATAATCACAAACCCATAGCCCTTGGCAGTGTGAGCGAGAAGCCGTGCTCTAAAACCCCAGTTACTTCCCCCATGACCGAAATACCAGCCCTCGCCAATCTGACTTATCGAAAACCCGACGGCGTATGGCCCGACACCGACGGGACGGAGCATCTCACCAACCAGACTGCGATCGAGCACCGCTCCCTCACCACCTCGCACGGTTTTTTGCACATCGATGGCGAATCGCGCCAAATCCGACGGCGTCGTCCATAGGCCCGCGGCGGCCAATTCCGGATACACATGCCATTTCGCTCCCTTGGTCTGGCCCTCAGCGTCGTGCGCACGTGCTGCCCCCCGATCGTTCTCTACCGATATTGGCTGTTGATAGGAACTTCGCGACATCCCGATTGGGTCAAGTACGTAGGTCGACATCAACTCTTCGAACGGCATACCCCGAGCCTCGCTCAATGCTAGCTCCATCAGAGTCACGCCACCGCCGGAATACTCATAAAACACTAGAGGCTCACGCTCCATAAAGACCGGTCCAACATTAGAGAGCTCATGGCCTTCTAGGATCTGGACTGTCGTCGGCAGGGGCACACCGGGCGCGTAACCAGGGAATCCGAAACCATCGCCGAGACCCGAAGTATGGCTACTCAGGCCGCGCGGGGTGACTGGCCGCTCGTCGGTGAAGCCACCACCATCCAGACTCCAGGACCTCAAGATATCGTTGATGTCGTCGTCTAGGCTAAAGAGCCCATCCTGCGCGGCCCGAACGGTCGCCATAGCCGCTACTGGCTTACTGATTGAGGCTGCTTGAAACATGGTTGTCGTATCGACGACCATTCCGGTCTCAATATCTGAGATTCCGTATCCCTTGGCCCAATGGATATCGAAGTTGTCGATCACCGCCACACTCACTCCCGGGACCTCAAAGC
>DLTN01000123.1 GCA_002500925.1 Gemmatimonadales bacterium UBA7835
TTTGCCTGGACGTCATACGATCTAAACCCACAAGGGGTTTCGGGTGATGCCACGCTCGCAACTGCGGAACTCGGCAGCCGCTTGGTCGAGCACTATGCCGGTGTCCTCGCTGAGGTGGTTCGGGATGCACACGCGTTTCCGATCGGACACTTGGAGCGCAGGCAGACCGAAGTATGATCAACGCAGATCTCGGTGAACTCTTAGCGCCCCTAGAGAAGATGGATCGGTTCGTGTTGGGGCAGCTCGGTCAGAGCCTCGATGGTCGGATCGCCACCGTCACCGGTCACTCCCACTATATCAATGGCCCCAAAGATATTGAGCGACTGCATCGAGTGAGAGCGTTAGCCGACGCGGTAGTAGTGGGAGCGAACACGGTTGAATTAGATAACCCGAGTTTGACAGTTCGGAAGGCCCAAGGAACCAATCCCGTCCGCGTCGTTCTCGACCCGCGGGGTCGCTTGGCCGAGACGTATTCAATCTTCACCGATGATGAAGCCCCTACACTCTGGATGCAGAGCATAGAGGCCACCGCCAAAAACGAGCATAAAAAACTTCGTGACGGGCTCCAGATTGTGCCGCTGCAAGAGGGTGTTAAAGGATTTCCCCCAGCGGCGGTAATCGACGAGCTTTGCAACAGGGGCTTGAATCGCATCCTAATCGAAGGTGGTGGCCTAACGGTCTCTCAGTTCCTCGCTGAGGACCTGCTCGACCGACTGCACATCTCAGTTGCCGCACTACTGATAGGCTCTGGGAAAGCAGGCATCACACTCCCAGAAGTGCAGACGCTAGATGGAATCCGAAGGCCTAAGGTGCGTCACTTCCAGCTCGGGTCGGACCTGCTTTTTGATTTAGACCTCCGATCCGAAACAGCGTAAAGACAAAGACACAAGCTCCAGGAAGACTGGAAACCAGCGCTAGAAGTCCGTACGAAATCGATACCGCTACTCCATCAATTGCGGACAGGCCCGCGGTGCTCCACAGCGCAGCAGCAGCCAGCTCCCTAAGTCCCCACCCTGCTATCGTCACAGGAAGCAGCATCGTCATAAGGATTGGTGCAGCTAGCATCGCTAGCAGAAGCCCGTCCGTTTCCAGCTGCACTGCACGAGCGGCCATAACGAATACTAAAAGGTAGGTACCTACTACAGTAGCCGAGGTAATCAACTGAACAGGCAGGGCTATACCATCTATTAAGGCCCGCCTCAGATCAGAAAAAAGCTGCGAGGTCTCCCTGTTTTCCTGAGCGCGGCGCATTGAGAGGCCCACACTTACAGAGAGCAAAAGGACGATTCCCAACGAGATCGCCTGAATACCGCGCGATAGTTCCCGTAGTAACACGACAGCAGAAAACGATGCCGCCGCACTCATCACAACCAGGCCCGAAAGACGCTCAAAAGCCACTGCCTGGAGAGCCGCTCTTTTTTCTGTCCCCTTAGCGTGTCTCCATGCACGGGACACGTCACCTACTATGCCTCCGGGCAGCACTTGATTTAGGAAGGTTGCGAGATAGTACTCGAACACCGCGTAGCGTAACGAGATAAGCAGGCCCAATCGATTCGCAGTAAAGCGCCATCGCCATGCAGACAGGAATACTTGGACGAAAGACACTGTGAGCGCAGCAGCTACCCATCCCGGATCGAGCTCGGTGAAACGAACCATCACCGAGCGGAGATCAACCACGAATGCTAGTAACACAAGTGACCCCAAGCTCATGATACCACGCCCAGCGAGGATAAAATTACTCCGGCTCACTAGCGTCCCACGCGCACAAAGCTCTTCCTCACTCAATCCGCATCAACGGGCGGCAGCGCAAGCAAATCATAATGGCCTACTTCCAACTCATATTCGTTTCCCCGCACTTCCTCGCACCTACGGTTTCCCCATGCGTGAATTAGCTCAACGCTATTAGGAAGCACTTCAACCGCAGCCTCAATCCAACCCCGCACGAGAGCTAGAGTGAGATCCTGATCTTTCAATCCGCTCAAGCGCCAAGGAGTAGACCGAAGCAAAACGTCATAGCCAAACTCCATAAACAGAGTCCGCGCCACAATCGGAGCCTCCGGACCCAGCGCACGACCAAGACCCTTAATCCGCCTTTGGTGTTCATTTACCGCATCCCGAACTATTACGTCGTCAGGATCCTCAATGGACCATCGAATGTCTCCGTTATAGCTGAGAGAGAACAAAGCAGCAGCACCCTTCGCTGCACAGGATTTGACGGTATCACTCAACCAATCCCTCGACACCAAATCGAGAAGCGCAGAGGCAGTGACCACATCCGCGGAAGCAATCGCACCCATGCCCTCGACTGCGATATCTCCAATGATTCGAATGGGTTCCGGCACTCCCGGAGCCCTCGCAGTCTTTAAAAGAGAAGAATCTTGATCGAGCAGCACCCAGGAATCCACCCAAGGAAGCCTCGGTGCCAGGTACCTTAAGTTCGAACCAGTGCCAGATCCTAAGTCCAGTACCACGGACCATCCGCACAGCTGACCAACACCCTCTAACCGGTCCGCAAGTTCATGTGCTCGAGCGCGGTGATCTGCTCTCTCACGAAGCTCTAGCCAGCTTAGATCAAAGCTGTCGTCAGACATGGAGTGTCCCATCGGACCCTGCCAGTCGTAACATTGCCTCGTGGAATTGAGTCGCCTGTTCGGGCCAAGTTGGGAGTGAGTCTCTGTGCATGCGGGCACCCTCCGCCAGCACTTCACGTCGATCAGGTGCAACCAACAGACCCTCAAGTGCCCCGGTAAGAGCACCCGCATCACCAGGGGGCACTAATACACTCGCAAAACCAGGGACTGTGTAAGGGATAGCGCCGCCAGTCGTACCGACCACTGGGATCCCTCTCGCGAGGGCCTCGGCATACGCCATTCCATAACCTTCATAGTGCGAAGGGAGCACAAATAGGGAAGCCGTGCGATAAACTTCCTCGAGAGCTGCAGGTTCAAGCTCGCCAACTAGTTCGATCCGCCCTCCTAAACCACGACGGTCAATCTCATCCGAGACCATTTTTGCAAAACGTTCATCGCGAGAAAGGCTTCCCGCGCATACACATCTCCATTCCAGTTCTCGCAATCGACCCAAAGATTCAACAAGCACATCCTGTCCCTTTCGTGGGGTGAGCGAACCCACACAAACGAGTCTAGGCGGATCATTATCAAGTGGGCCATCAGCTAGTGGGGCGGGGTCAGTTCCAGGTTCGACGACCCGGATCCGTTCACTCAACACATCGAAATCCACCAATCGGTTCGCTGTGAAAGAGCTTGTCACGATCACTCCGCGCACTTGGCTCAGAGTCTCCTTCTCTGAAAGGAAAAAATGATCGCGCTGGCTTTCTGTATGGCCCGTCTCGTCTGCCAGAGGATGGTGCACGAGAGCAACGATGGCGAGGCGCGGAGCGTGCTTGGAGATCACATCGGGAAGTCCACCCGAAGCCAAGCCGTCGATCGCGACTCGCGCACCATCATCCAAGTCTGCAAGTATTCTGTCTAAGGCTTCCCGAGCTACAGAATCGACAACGGGGAAAGTCCCGCCTATCGAATGAACGTCAATTGAAAACCCTGCCCCTCTGAGTTCTGAGACCATCCGAGCACCATAGATGTAGCCACCGGTTCTCTGATCAAGGCTCCCCGGAACAACAAAATGGAACGCGCGTTTCTTTGTTCCGATCACACGTCCGCTTCGTAGCTCGCCCATGCAACGTGCGATTCGTTGAGGGTAACTTCTATTGAGTTGCAGCCCGAAGCGTTCGGACCAAGCGCCCCATCGTGCACAGCTTTCACTAGCCGCTCTTGGATCTTGCGAGAGAGAAACTCTGTAGTGGTGTTCTCGCCCTCGAACTCCTGAACCTCATCCAGATTCCGGTAATTGAACTCTTCAAGAATCGTCTTTAACTGACCGCCAGCTAGCGCAATATCGACAACGAGGCCATCCGGATCGAGTTCATCTCGCTTGAACGTCGCGTCGACCACATAAGTCGCTCCATGCAGACGCTGTGCAGGGCCGAACGCTTCTCCGTGGAAGCTGTGGGCAATCATGAAGTGATCGCGAACATTGAGCTTGTACACGTCAAACCTCTCCGGAATCAGTTGTATCGAATACGATGGCAAAGTGAGTCTTCACCAGAAAGAGCCAGCCGTTCCATCACCCTTGGAAGTTCCTCAAATCCACTCTCGTCAGATATCAGCGCGTCTAGCGCATTGTCTTTCAGTAGACTGAGCGCAACCGCCATCCGTCGAGTATGGTTCCACCGTGGAGCGCGTTCGGGCGGGATCCGACCAACCTGACTGCTGCGTATAGTGAGGCGTCGATCATGGAACGCTTCTCCTAAAGGAAGCGATACCGGCGCATCTCCAAACCAGCTCAGCTCGACTACCCTTCCCTCTACACCCGCCGCCTTAAGCCCATCCGCTAGTCCCTCCGGATTACCGCTCGCATGGACAACTACATCAGCGTCGCAGTCGTCCGGCACAGACACAGCGAAGCGGACGCCTAATTGCTCTGCCACAAATGCGTGTTTCTCATTCGGGTCTATGACCGTCACATCTGTAGCCGGTATTTTTGCAATCAGCCATGAGACTAAAAGTCCTAATACACCCCCTCCCACCACTACTACTCTATCACCCAAAGACACCTTCGCGTCCCAAACAGCGTTTAGGGCAGTCTCCATATTGGCGGCAAGAACAGCACGACCCGTGGGGACGCCCGGTGGCAATACCGTCACAGCAGACGCGGGCACCACATAGCGGTCTTGGTGAGGATACAGACAAAAGACATCCTTCCCGACTAGAGCCTTACCGGCGTCACCGGCTGACTCAATTACGCCGACACTTATGTAGCCGAACTTTATTGGAGCAGGAAAAGTCCCTTCCTGAAATGGCGCGCGCATGGCGTCATAGCTTGAAATCGGGACCTCACCTCGAAAGACTAGCGTCTCCGTACCACGACTTATGCCGGAATAGCTCGCACGCACGAGTACATCGTCCGGGCCCATGGGCTTAAGCTTACTTAGAACGATCTCACCGAGCCCAGGCTTCTGGACCCAGAACGCGCGTGTAGTGTTTTCTTCTAACATGTCCGACACCTCTTACTTGGCGGGAGCACGTCCTCAGGCATACACCGACCTGATCGCTGGTCTAGTCTTCGCACTCCTATCCGCAACCGTAACGTGGAGCTTCCTGGACCTCCAGGCCACCTATGTCGTGACAGTAGGCATCCTTTACGCGATCACCGCCTACCTGATTGCTAGTAACCTACCGGATACACTACCTCAACCTGGGCTTGGATCAGCGAATCGCATCACTATGGCCCGCTGCATAGGAACTCTCTGCCTCGCTGGCTTGGTGACCTATGCAGAGTCGCTCGGCACTTTGGGCCGTTGGTCCATCGTCGGGCTAGGCACGGGAATCATGTTGCTCGATGGGGTCGATGGCTGGGTCGCTCGTCGGACCGGTACATCAACAGAGTTCGGTGCGCGATTCGATATGGAAACGGATGCGGCGCTGATGCTCGTACTTTCAGCCCTAGTTTGGGCTGAAGACAGGACGGGAGCGTGGGTCCTTCTCATAGGTGCGATGCGATACCTCTTTTTAGGTGCAGGATTGGTCCTGCCGGCCCTCCGTGGCGAACTTGCCCCTAGCTTTCGAAGAAAACTGATCTGCGTCGTCCAGGGTATAGCACTCCTCATCGCACTCGGCCCTATCATCCCCGACTTTATCGCAGTTAGTGTGTCCGCTTTAGCAATGGCTATGTTGACTTGGTCATTCTCGATTGACGCGGTGTGGCTCCTCCGACCCCGGCCTTTGTGAACCTTCCAACACCTGCCCAGCACAGCTCCGACGTGAACCGCACCGTACCGCTGGGTTTTCGTGGAGGAGCAGCAGGCGCGCTCGCCCCATTCCTCGTCTTCATCGGCGGTGTTTCCTGGCTTGGGATATCGGGCGCTTCCGATGAGACTGGCTTCGGTCCAATCCTGATTGCGTCACTCGGAGCAGGCATTCTCCTAGCCAGAAAGCCCAGCCAGTACGCCGAAGCGGTGATCGAGGGAATGAGTCACCGAATCGTGATGATGCTCATTCTCGCATGGCTGCTAGCGGGTATAATGGGGGTCGTCCTGCGAGAAAGCGGGCTCATCGACGCGCTAGTATGGACGGCCTCGTCAACCGGATTACAAGGCGGCGGTTTCGTAGTCGCCACGTTCGTGGTCTGCTCCATTTTCTCTACAGCGACCGGGACCAGCCTGGGAACCATCTTGGTCTGCGCCCCCCTTCTATACCCGACTGCGGGATTAATGGGCGCTGACGGGGCATTTACCATCGGTGCAGTCCTAGCCGGCGCTACTTTCGGCGACAATATCTCACCGATCTCTGATACTACCATCGCGTCGGCAACGACTCAGGGAGCCGACCTCGGCGGAGTCGTCCGCTCACGTATGCGTTATGCTTTACCAGCCGGAGCAGTCGCGGTCACAGTCTTCGCACTGTTCGGAGGAGCATCGGGGACAGAGGTGCATCTCAGCCCCCAGGGGAACCCCGCGGGCCTGATCATGCTCTTGGTTCCCGCAGGAGTTCTCACTCTGCTACTCAGACGCACTCATCTCGTCGTCGGACTTTTCGCGGGCATAGGATCAGGAATACTGCTCGGCCTAGTTCTAGGTCGTTTCGGGCTCTCTGATCTGCTGGTCTTAGACCGGGAGAACTTCATCGCTACAGGTATCATACTCGACGGTATGAGACGGGCGTTTGGTGTCTCAATCTTTACGATTCTGCTCATGGGCTTGGTAGGAGGCCTAACAGCTTCCGGGCTCCTAGAACGGGTAATCGCATGGGTTACAGAACGTGCCACAAAGCGTCGCGACGCCGAGTGGTGGATCTTTGGCTCAATCAGCGGAGCTACACTCCTGACGACGCACTCAGCTGTCGCGATCCTGACCGTCGGGTCACTCGCAAGACAGGTAGGGATCAACGCCAATGTGGATCGATATCGCAGAGCAAACATTCTAGACGTAACCGTCTGCACATACCCGTTCCTGCTACCATTCTTCATTCCGACCATTCTTGCCGCATCCATGACTGCAGGGATCGACACTATGCCGACGATTTCGCCATGGACTGCGGGACTGCACAATGCGCACTCGTGGAGCCTCTTGATGGTCTTGGTCGCGACAATCGCCATGGGACAGCGGCAGCGTGGTCAAGACAACACCGAAGTGCCACCCTCTCTGGTTTAGAAGAATGCACTGAGATCAGGTAACAGTGATCCTTCCCTGCGCTTCTATGCAAACGTCTGCTCGATCTGGGAAACGAACAATGTCAGTCCTAGTCACCTCAAGAATCGGTATCGGAGCGTACCCAAGCTCTAGTCCCACGATACTGCCCAGTGCAAGAATTGCGTCCGCCTTACCCATCAGGATCGCGGCAGGTGCAGTACCCTCGCGAAGAAGTTCCAGCAGGATCGCACTTGAGGAACTAGAACCCACCGCCCCGGGGATAAGCAAAACAGTACCAGTTATGCAGAGCTCGAACTCGGGGTGCCGTGGATCTACTATAAGACCCGAAACGGGATCAACACCGCCCCAGAAACTTATCGGTCGGGTGAGCTTGAGCAGCGGCCCTCTAGCCTGCCCTTCCACGAGCGGCCTTCCCTTCAGTTCAATGGATGGCTCACCGACCCTTACCACGTCCAGACCTCGTGATTTCGCACAACGGAACCAGTAATAGACGACTCCACACAGTCTTCTAATGAACCGTAAAGAACGTCATACCCGGTATTAGACGGACCGTAATGAGCAAACTTACCTGAGTTAGTCATGAGTACCCCACCCTTCGCTTCTAGAATCGGGGTAACCACCACACACGTGTCCGCTACAATCTCAACGCCCGACTCTCTAAGGTCTTTCGAGATCCCAGCTGCATCCATTTCAGACAGCGTATCCCTTGCCGTGCATACGTAGAAGGGCACCCCGAGACGGCGACCTCGCAGGCATCGATGAAGTGCTCGGAATTCTAAGTCGCTGAAGTGTGGACTTCCTAAAGCAACCGCATCAATGCGTTCGGTATCACCTGCAGTACTCAAGCGCTCCAGGGCAGCCTGGATACCATGAGGTTCAAGTTCAATCGTTCGAACTAGGTCAGCGCCAGCAAAACTATTCTCGTCTGTCAGATTGGCGACGGGCCGATCGGAATCTGACTTAAGAATAGACTCCACCGTAGGTGCCTCTGGGGTCACTCCTTCTACGTGAAACAATGCGACAGCACCCGACGAAGCACCTGCGGCACCCAGCGCTTTTAACTGGTCTCGCGTCGTCGTGCTTGGTAGGCCCCTGATCACAGAAATTTCACTACCTAACTCCAAGCCGAGCCACGTACCCAAAACCGGGTAAAAAACGTCCCGTGACTTCAAAGTCACTGGGACGCGGGTGGCATCCACCACTACAGTCGCTTTCCTATTCTCTTCTACGTGCAGGCCATAGAACGGCGCTCGTGCAGTCAGCGCACAGCAGGCGTCCAAAAAATCACCGTAACGCTCGGTGCGAGCGCCAAGAACTGAGTTAACAAACGCGATCGCATTTGACTCACCCCAAGCAACCTGCTCACCAACCTTAGGTTCGTGGCCAACTTGATACGGCGCACAGGTAAACGTCGGCTGAGCACCCAGCGCTACGTACGCTTCCATTTGTCTGCGCGCCATATCGGTCTTGTGAGCATCCGCTTGGACGACATCGGGATGCAAAAGATCGAGTGCCCCCACGTTAAGCGTCGTCGGAACCGCTACTTGACCCCCACCTTTCACGAGCGCCTCTGCGAACTCCACCCCACCATCCCCGTGGTAGAGGCATCCGTCTATATGGGAAGACGAAATCTCTACCAGCGACTCCACGCCAAGAAGCTCGGCCGCCGCGATAACTACACGCATACACATCGCTGTAGCTTCCCCGGAAGATCCGGCTAGGAGTTCACGCTCAGTCTGAGTAAGGTGGAGTGGCATGAATGAGAGGCTACCCTACACTGACGCTCCAGACCAGCTTGATTGCATTCGGTCTCAAAAACCCCCAGGAAATGTCCCTCTTCACAATTAACGAACGTGTCCGCTGGTCAGCGGTCGATAAAGCTGGAATCATCTTCTATGGCGCGTATGTACGCTTCTTCGAACTCGCCGAGATGGAACTCTTCCGCAGTGCAGGCGTGCCCTACTCCGAAGTCTTCGACCGATGGGATATGTGGCTCCCCAGGGTGCATCTTGAGTCGGACTTCCATTACCCATCACGGCTAGACGACGAACTACGCGTCGCTGCCTACTTTACTAAGTTCGGAACCAGCTCCCTGCAGATCAACTTCGACGTGCTCCACCTAGACGCCGGGCGACTTGCCGTATCGGGACACGAAGTGCTCGTTTGCACGACACGGGACACTCTTGAGACCCGGCCGCTGCCGAAAGAACTCATCAAGATCCTCCGACCCTACTGCATGACCGTGGAGGAGGCTCGTGCAGAACTGGCTCTGCAGGGCGATCTGAGCCAATGAGCACATCTGACCCCATTCCGATTCCATCGACCCAAGAAATCTACGAAGCACGCGAACGCATAACCGAAGACGTCACCTGCTCACCACTGATTCCATTGGACGGATACGGACGGGGTCAAGGTGGGATCTGGCTTAAGCTGGAATGTTTGCAATCGATCGGATCGTTCAAGATCCGGGGAGCAGCCAATGCGATCGGTCTAGCAGATTCCGCACAACTAGAGCATGGGGTCTATACAGCCAGTGCTGGCAACATGGCTCAAGGCGTCGCCCTCGCGGCAAAACGACTGGGTCTGCCTTGTCGTGTCATCGTTCCAGACACAGCCCCCAAAGCAAAGACGGATGCGATAAAACAGCTTCAAGCAGAAGTGGTTTCAGTTCCATTCAACGAATGGTGGCAGGTTCTAGTAGAGCACGGGCACCCGTCGGAGACAGGTTTTTTCATCCATCCAGTGAGCAATCCAGACGTGATCGCAGGGAATGGCACAGTTGGCCTAGAGATTATGGAACAACTTCCCGATGTCGATGCCATCGTGGTTCCGTTCGGGGGAGGAGGCTTGAGTTGCGGGATCGCAGCGGCCATTCGAGAACGTACACCCAGCATCCCAGTGTACGCTGCTGAAGTCGAAACAGCGGCCCCTCTTTCTGCTTCCTTTTCTTCGGGTGCCGCGACCGCGATCAGGCGCACCCCTACCTTCGTCGACGGAATCGGGGGGACTAGTGTGCTGGAAGACATGTGGCCACTGGCTCGCGTGCTTATCGAAAGCTCACTGATCGTTTCAATTTCTGAGGTCTGCGATGCCATTCGCACCCTTGTATCCAAGGCTCACGTTATCGCAGAGGGGGCAGGTGCTAGCTCCGTTGCGGCCGCGCTCCATCACCTGCCGAGCAATCAACGGACGGTCGCTGTGGTATCCGGCGGCAATATCGATAGAAGCGTACTGAAACAAATTTTGTCTGGCGAAACACCCCGCTAACTACAACGTCCAGCTAAGCCCTCACAAACTGACGGACCCTGGTGACCAAGCATCGGTGACCACCCATGATTCGCCCGTCACTTTTCGAAAGAACGGACCTTTTGGAACTGTTCGAACTCAGGTGATACAACATCACCCGTATGTTCTTCCGCCCACGCCGCAAGCGGCGAAGAAACATTCCCATATTCGTCCCGACGTGCACGACATATATCTGAGAAGTCGCAGTACTTGCAGTCTTCGGGATCGTCAGTAGGCACAAAGCGCCCTCTCACTACGCCATCCAAGAGAAATTCGAGGAGATCCTCGAGCCGGCTCATCTCATCCCGATCATAGATGAACCTTTGATTCTGACCGCTCCTTGTCGGAAAGTGGTACTGACCGTCTACCACCTCTACACCAAGCCGCTCCTCAGCAACCCTGGCATATATGGCGTGTTGTAGACGGCGGCCTCCTCCAAATACATCCGCACCATAGCGTTTCGCGCTGCCGGTCTTGTAATCAATCACATGTAGACCGTGAAGATCTTGGTCCACTCGATCGATGGCACCTCTGAGACGCAAGCGCCCTCCCTCTAATTCGATTGCCACTGGCTCATCACCGTCAATCCCGAATTTCAGCTCAAGGGCGATACTGTCAGCGCTGTCACTCCGAATCATCCGGACAAACGAGCGCACGTCTTCCCTAAGACCGGCGACCTCTCTGCTGAGTGCACCCTCTCCCGGAGCCGGGACTTGGGACCGGAATACATCGACCCGTTCTTGTAGAATATCCAGTGCTCGCATCTCAAATTCGGCTTCGTCTGGCTCGATCCCATCTGCCCGAGACGTTCGCAGAGACGCTTCGAACACGCTGTGAAGCAGGCTGCCACGCTGACGTGGGTCCAACCACCGGTCTGGGTCCAGTTCCGGATCATCCGGCGAACGAATTCCCAGAACCACACTGTGCAGGTACCGAAGCGGACAGCTGGCCAGTGCCTCCAGGCGACTGGCTGAAAGGACAACTCCGTCCTTCGCACGAGGATCTAATTCCTCAGGTCGTGGCTGGATTATCCCGTGAACCTCGCCTGGCTCACCAAACATTCTCTCCTCAGCAGCAGCTAGGCCACGATCAAGCCCTGGAAACGATCCACGCACCGACTCGACACCTCGCTTGATACTTGAGCTAGTTCCTAACGCCCGCATCCACACATCATCTCCATCAAGCGCTGGACTCTCTGCCCCCGGGATCGCGCTGATGACGGGACCGATCACCTTCTGAAGATCGTCAAACGTCAACGATACATCACCGCGCGCCAACCGAAGCGCGTGCAGCAAGATAGAAGAGGGGGCAATGGTCTGAGCCCCGGAAACATCCCACGCTCCAAAGCTCATCGTGACGACGCCCCTAAGACGTGCGAACATCGCAGCGAAGCTGAAAAGCCTCTCACGAAAAAGCTCAGTTGAAGTGAGCAGGCCGGTTCCGAGCACTCTGCGATCGCTGTCCAGGAGCACTGCGTCCTGCCTCACTCCTCCTGGCATCCTTTCCGCATCGAGCCCTACAACGAAAACTGCCTCACGACCCGAGTAACCTCCATGCTCCAAATCGCTCAGGTGAAGAGCCCCGCCTGTCGACGTCCAAGGTGCCCCTGCCCCGTCAGGATCATCACCAAAGATCTCCGGACGTACTCGGAGGTCCAAGTGACGTCGAAGAATCGAGACCGCAGAACGAAACTCCGTCCTGCGATTTAGCGTAGCCTCAATCCGCTCAAGAACTCGGGATACCTCCTCTCGCGCGCGGCGATCTGCCCCACGTCCACGTGGTACTCTACGTAAAAAAGACCGAAGACCACGCGCGATCTCTGCGGGTGAGACGCGATCGCCCTCTCCACCCATACGATCAGGGATCGCCGGTGTCTCCTTGAGAGGCGGGAACAGGATCGCCCGGATCGCTTCTGTTTCCTCTCGCACTCGGTTCCGGCGACGTTCGAAACTGTCTACGGGCTCCGCCTGGCCCCTCTCCATGCGGTCTACCCCCTTTAGGGCCTCCTGAATCTGAGTGCGGTAGCGTTTACGACCCCAACCGACTCTTAAACTCCGGAACCTCCGAGCCAATGCAGCCGGCGCATGATTTCCTCTGCCTTTGGGTGGCCGGAGGTCTCCAGCTTCAAGAAGACGGCGGATCAACGAAGCATGAAAACCCTCTTCGATCCAGTCCAGGTATGCTTTCACAACACGACCCGTTCGGGTCCGGCTAATCGGCAGTCCTCCTGCGTATGTGACCGGAATCCCAAGCTGACTCGCTATAGCATGAAGCGCCGAACCATAAGTCGTCCCGTCTGCGGCTATGATCTCAACTTGGTCCCACGAGAGGCCACGCTCTACCACGCGCCTCAAGACCTCACGCAACTCGGCGTCAATTGATGCTGCGCTGAAGAAGACAAGCTCACCTCCTCCAACTGCTTCTCCGGGCGCGTATAGGTGGGATCCTGAGGATGGCTCTCCGGATCGACCCCAAAGCAGCGACCTAGGAACATCCAGCCCGATCACAGGATCAGTCTCGAGCACACGACCTCCGCGCGCAGACATCGCCGAGATCAAGTTGCCATAAAGTCCCCGCATCGATAATCCCGGCAGGAGGAGAAGCTGATCGGCTTCCAGCGCCGCTGGCATACGGCCTCCCTCCGTTTCTAGCTCCGCCATCGCGAGTCGAAGCACCGTCGCCGTATCTGCTCGACACCGCTCTGTCAACAAACGCTCATACCGCTGGAGCACCCGAACTAAGAAGAGCTTTTTTCCCCACTGAACAAAACGGGCATCGTCAAGCTTTCGTGGACAGACTTCCGCCAACCTTAAAGCTAGGATTGCTCCATGTACTCGATCCCGGAACCCAACCCCTTCCGACAGCTCACCAAAAACTCCTTCCTCATCAGTTAGGGCAGAATCTAAAGCACGATCCAGAAGCGCTGCCTGCTCGAACTTATCGACAACATCAAGGTTCTCTCGGTCTAAGCCTCTCTGTGCCAGCTTCTGAGCAAGCCTCTGGAGTGTGAGCACCTCAAACCCAACCCAGCCTTCTCCAACTATTGCCAGTCGCCTTAATAGTTCTCGTCCGGCCGCATGCGTAGGCGCGACGATAAGCTTCCGAGCAAGTCGATGCCGCCGAGATACGGCAGCAAGAGAATCGACGAGTCGAGGTGTGGTAGTGGTGTCGATCATTTTACGGTGAAAACCCATCGGCTAGCATTAGAGCCAAGATACGTTTATCGCACGGCGTGGGGGAGAGCCCGTAGCGCCAAGGTCGCATCTCCCGTAGCCTTTCCAATGTCCATCACGATACGACGTGAGCTTACCATGATTCGATGCACCCTAACCTCCAAATTCACCGTAGCAATGCTCTTCACATTGGCAACTGCGGTTACTCCCTCACTTTCAGCTGGTCAGGACTACTGGCCTGGCGCTCACCTCGACTGGGAGCGGCTAGATCCGGCCTCAGCAGGTTTTGATCCTGTAAAGCTCGCCGAAGCGGTCCGGTTCGCTATAGCCGCGGAGTCAACCTCACCCAGAGATCTGGCACTCAATCACGACATGTCATTTGGCCGAGAGCCGAGAGGCGAGGCGATCGGGCCATTCACGGTTCGTGCCCCTCAAAGTGGTGTCATCGTTCACAAGGGATATATCGTCGCTGAGTGGGGTGACCCCGAAAAAGTCGACAACACATTCAGTGTAGCCAAAAGCTTTCTGTCCACGACTGTTGGCTTAGCTTGGGACCGAGGATTAATACGAAGCGTGGATGACCGGTTGCGTTCTTACATGCCGCCGATTGTCCTCGAGCCGGGGGATGGTGAGCCGAACGATCAGGAGGGGAGGCGCCCAAAGCTACTTTTCGAATCTGACAACAACCAGAAAATCACTTGGGATCACCTGCTTCGGCAGACCAGTGATTGGGAGGGCACTTTATGGGGAAAGCCCGAATGGGCAGACCGGCCCGACCAAGATCGATCAACATGGCTAACGAGGGAACGTGTTGAACCCGGAACAGTGTATGAATACAACGACACTCGAGTGAACCTCCTCGCATTAGCCGCTACGAGTGTGTGGCGTCGTCCTCTGCCGGAGGTCCTGCGCGAATACGTTATGGACCCGATCGGTGCGTCACCCACCTGGCGCTGGCATGGTTATCAGAACTCTTGGATCATCATGGACGGGGTCATGGTGCAGGCGCCAAGCGGAGGGAGCCATTGGGGTGGAGGCATGCTAATCAATGCCTACGACCTCGCTCGCTTCGGATTGCTCACTATGCACAAAGGCATGTGGGATGGGAAAAGGATCATCTCTGAGGAATGGATCGACCTGTCCACGACGCCAGGTGATGTAAACGAGTCATACGGCTTCATGAACTACATGCTAAACCCAGACGGCAGCCGCTACTCTAATGCGCCTGATTATACATGGACTCACTCAGGCGCGGGGTCAAACCTCGTTTACGTCGACCCTGCTAATGAGCTTGTGGTGGTTGCCCGCTGGATCCGAGGCAACCAAATGAATGACTTGCTCGGCCTAGTCTTTGACGCAATGGGAGACCTAGCAACCGCACGCTGACCGGCAGTGTGAACGCCACTCTGACGGTGGAGCCAGAAACAATAAGGAGAGGGGTCTCATTCTCTATTCTATGATGAGAAGGTTCTCCTTAATCACACTGCTCATTTCAGTGGGTTGCTCGACAGGTAGCTCAACAGAGCCTGCCGCGTGCACAAAAGAGTATGTCTATGGGTTACATGCCCAAATCAAGGACGCTCGGAGCGACAGTGCTATCGCACAAGGAACGATCCTCACACTTCAGGAGGGCAGCTATCAGGAAGTCGTGACCGAATCATGGGATGGATTGATGATGTTCGGCGCTGGTGAACGTCCGGGCGAGTACACAGTGACGGCCGAGCGTCTCGGCTACGATGAGTGGACGATGAGCGGAGTAGAGATTTTGTCGGACGGTTGCCACGTCATCCCGGTTTCATTGAGAGTTCAAATGGCACCGGCATCATGACCCATCACCTAATGGAAAATCCGGCTGGGTAAGAACAAAAGCAGGAGGGAGTGGCGAATCTATTCGCCACTCCCTCTCCCTTCAGGTCACAACACCCCCGCTCGGACGCCTGTCCTGCCTCTACTTCACAAAGAGCATGTCCCGATAAGCAGGTACCGGCCAAAGGTCATCAGGCACCACGCGCTCAAGACGATCTACTACGTCACGGACGTCATTCATCGCGGGTATAATGTTCGTTCTCATGTGTTCGGCTTTTGAGACCACGTCGTCACCGCCAAGCTCTTGGTTCACTGACGCTAACAATCCAGTCTTCTCGTTGAGCGCGTCGACTAAGTCATTAACTCGTTGCGCCGTCGCCAGAACACCGCCGGCCTTCATACCGAGATCGTCCGCGCGCTCCGCTGTGGTGAGCAAGTTATTCAAGTACCGAACCGCAGCCGGTAAGAACATCGTCTCTGCCATGTGCTGCGCCGTCTCGCCTTCGATGTTGATAGCTATGAAGTACTGTTCGACAAAGATCTCGAAACGGCTCTCCAGTTCGCGATTAGATAGCACGCCGTATTTCTCGAAGAGTTTTAGATTCTTCTCGTCCACCATCTTAGGCAAAGCGTCCATGGTGCTGCGCAGGTTCAGTAACCCACGACCCTCTGCCTCAGTAACCCACTCATCCGCGTAGTTGTCACCGTTGAAGATCACGTGTTTGAATTCGTGGATCTCCGAGGCTAGCAAGGAACGGAGCGCATCATCAAACGATGTGCCTTGCTCGAGTTCAGCTTCGAGCTTCGTACACAGATCATCAATCGCCTCGGCGACTACGGTATTTAGCACCATAGCCGGAAAAGAAACGCTCTGCGACGAGCCGAGCGCACGGAACTCCCACTTGTTACCCGTGAAAGCGAAAGGAGAAGTTCGGTTCCGGTCACCCGCGTGCTTAGGGAGATTTGGGAGCGATTTCACTCCAAGGCCAAGAAGGCCAGAAGGCATACTACTGGTGGCCTCACCTGCCTTCTCAATCTGCTCAAAAACATCCTGAAGCTGATCACCGCAGAAAGCCGAGATAATGGCTGGAGGCGCTTCGTTAGCGCCAAGACGGTGGTCATTCCCTGCATGGGCTACGGCTGCTCGCAGCAGATCCTGGTGCTTAGCTACAGCCTTTAGTGTAGCCGAGCAGAAGAACAGGAACTGCATGTTATCGTGCGGAGTCTCACCGGGTTCCAGAAGGTTCTGATCTTCCGTGCTAAGCGACCAATTCAGGTGCTTACCGCTGCCGTTCACACCCTGGAACGGTTTCTCATGCAGTAAGCAAACGAGTCCATACTTTCGAGCCACCCGGAGAAGCGTAGACATTACGAGTTGCTGATGGTCCGCTGCCTGGTTGGCATCTTCATAGATAGGAGCCATCTCATACTGACCCGGTGCCACCTCATTGTGACGTGTGGTGATCGGCACCCCGAGCCTATAAAGCTCAAGCTCCACCTCATTCATGCATTCTAGGACGCGCGATGGGATCGACCCGAAATAGTGATCGTCAAGCTCCTGACCCTTTGGCGGTTTTGTGCCAAATAGCGTTCGGCCCGCAGTTTGAAGGTCTGGTCGTCGGTAGTAGAACTCCTCGTCGACCAGAAAGAACTCCTGCTCAGCACCACAAGTCGCGGTAACGGGCTTCGATGGAGAGCCAAATAGTTCAAGGGCACGACGCGCCTGAACGTCAATCACATCCATCGAACGAAGTAAGGGCGTCTTCTTGTCGAGTGCATCGCCCGCCCACGATGCAAAAACAGTAGGAATGCATAGATACGCCCCGCCCGGACCCTCCATAATAAAGGCTGGTGAGGTCGGATCCCATCCTGTGTATCCCCTCGCTTCGAAAGTGGCTCGCAGGCCGCCGGTAGGAAATGAGGACCCGTCAGGCTCACCCTGCACAAGCTCCTTACCTCGGAAGTCTGTAATAGCACGGCCGTCCCCAGTCGGCTTTAAAAAGGAGTCATGTTTTTCAGCTGTGCTGCCGGTCAATGGCTGAAACCAGTGGGCATAATGGGTGGCACCCTTCTCTAGAGCCCACTCCTTCATAGCGGACGCTACTGCGTCCGCAACTGACTCGTCCAGCTCTGTCCGGTTCTGGATCGTAGAGAGCAAAGCCTCATACTGCGCACTAGGCATACGAGCTTTCATCTCGTAGAGACCGAAAAGATTTTCACCAAACACCTCTTCAAGGTTTGTGCGGGTTCGCTTCTCAATCGCAGTTGTCGAGTCGTATTTCGCTGCAGCCAGAGTGTCGAAGCGTGACATGGAAACTCCAAATAGGGTGAGGTGCCTTAACTGTCCGAGAACCTGCGAAAGACAGGACACACTCTCAACCCCACAATAAGCTATTTTATGCTAACTTTTATTACGCTAATATTTATTATTTCCTTATATCTAATGGTATAGAGCGTGCGCTTTACAGGAAGATCCCGTGAACTCGGCATTCTCCGAACCGGATTCGATAAGCTAGAAGCTCAGTGTCATTTTGTGAGCGGACCGCCTGGAGCAGGCACCTCCACACTAGTACGCCATGCAAGCAAAGGCCGATCCGGGCTTTCATTTCGGTGTCCACCCCGCCCCGATCCACTCATCCGGCTCTCACTCCGAGACCGCATAGAACAAACGTTCCATCAGGCACCCATAAGCAGCGACCTTCAGCAATCCGAAACGACACACGAGTCAATCACACAGTCGAGTGGCGCGACCCTAGGATGGGCTCAGTTGTTCTCGCTCCTTTTGGGACAGGCTGAGAAGAGTAAACCCTTCATCTTGACCCTGGACGACGCCCATCGGCTGACCGAAGCGAGATCACGATTTGAGGTTGCACTTGCAGATGCCTTGAGGAAGGCTCAAGGATCAGGGATCCCATTCCACGTGGTCCTCGCAGGAAGAGCCGGATCCATGCCAAAAGTCGGCCTAGACTTGCCGATCACAGCACCCAAGACTCGGATTCACGTGGGCCCCCTCCCTCTGCGAGCTGCAGCCCCCCACCTCCCCGGCAACGAAGCGTACGAGAAAATCCGAGCTTACGGTGTCTTTGGTGGCTATCCCGGAGTCCTCACACACCTCGACACTAAGGTAACCGTCGGGACGAACGTCCGGCGCCTCCTGCTTCCCGATACCGGAAGCCTAGGGGACCTGCCAATGACATGGCTTGAAACAGCGATTCACACTCCCACTCGCTACATCGCCGTGCTTGAATCATTGTCACAAGGCGAAGCCGGATGGGCTCAACTATCCAAGGCGATCCCAGACCTTACGAAGGCTGGACAGATAGCCCCCTACCTAAAGAAGCTCTCAGAACTCGGATTAATCCATGCTCATCGCTCGCTCGATGCGAGGCCGCGTGGTCGTAACACAAGGTATGCCCTTTCCGACCCATTCCTTGCCTTCTGGCTCCGCTTTATTCTGCCGTGGCGCTCTTCGGAGCGAGATGAGGAGATCGTTCCTTACTACGCGTCGGAAGTCCGACCCAGAATCCGCGATCATCTCCAGCAGGTCATGGCTCCAGTATGCCGCCGACACATGGAGATAGATGCATTAGAGACATTCGGGTCCAACGCACGCGACGCTGGAGCAATCTGGAACAACGAAGCCGAGCTGCCCATAGCCGGGACGCTGGGCACCGGAGCTACATACTACGGCCTCTGCCTCTGGGACCCTCCAGCAAACAGACCCCGCAAGCCAGAGCTCACTCCCCTAGAAAAAATCGACCGGAGTATTCGAAATACCCGATACGGCTTTGGGCGCGAGCAAAGACTCAGGGTTGTGTTCACTGGGAAAAACACACCAAACTGGCTACGACGGGAGGCCGCCCGACGGAGTGACGCCCGTATCATCAATGCGTCCGACATGCTCGGGGATAAGTCAGATCAAGGAACGTCCTAAGCCCGAACTGTCACGCCTGTGTCAACTAATTCCTGAAGATACACCCGTACCTAGATATCCAGATTCTTCACATACTTGGCGTTCTTCTCGATAAACTCACGGCGTGGTTGAACCTCCTCTCCCATAAGCTCATCGAAAAGCATGGACGCCTTCACACCATCCTCGACCTGCACTTGGAGAATCGTCCGAGCCTCCGGATCCATGGTGGTCTTCCAAAGCTGATCAGGATTCATCTCACCTAGGCCTTTATAGCGCTGTATGTGAATCCCCTTACTCGACTCACCACCCTTACCACCAAAACGCTTGATGGCTTCATCTCGTTCGTCGTCATTGTAGCAATAAACATCCTGCTTGCCCTTTCGCACCCGATACAAGGGCGGCTGAGCTATATAGACGTAGCCCGCATCAATCAAATCGCGCATCTGATTGTAAAAGAAAGTAAGGAGCAAGGTTCGAATATGAGCTCCGTCGACATCCGCGTCGGTCATAATGACGATCTTGTGGTATCGAGCCTTTCCGAGCTCAAACTCGTCCCGGATCCCAGCACCTATCGCCGTAATCATCGCGCCGATCTCATCGTTAGACAGAATCTTATCTATCCGGGCACGTTGCACATTGAGGATCTTTCCTTTAAGCGGGAGAATCGCCTGATAACCCCGGTCGCGGCCCTGTTTTGCTGAACCGCCAGCAGAATCGCCCTCCACCAAGTACAGTTCGCACATCGACGGGTCTGAAATTGAACAATCCGCCAATTTTCCGGGCAATACTCCACCTTCTAGGGCACTCTTTTTTCGCGCCAGATCGCGCGCTTTACGAGCGGCATCACGTGCCCTGGCAGCCTGCAACGATTTCTCGATGATCGCTTTTCCGGCTTTCGGATTTTCATCAAGAAATATCGATAGGTGCTCGTTGACAGCCGCCTCAACCGCGCCACGAACCTCACTATTACCGAGCTTCGTTTTCGTTTGACCCTCGAACTGCGGCTCCATCACACGCACACTGAGCACACAAGTCAGTCCTTCTCGAACATCGTCACCCGAAAGTGACTCACCCTTCTTGAAGATATTGTTGCGCTTGGCGTAGTCGTTGATTGTCCGGGTAAGGGCGGCCTTGAGACCAGTTAAATGCATCCCACCTTCGTGCGTATTGATGTTGTTCACGAACGAATGGGTGTTTTCACTGAAGCCCTGATCGTACTGAAGGGCGAGCTCGATCTCAGCCTCAGGCTTCGACGCTTCGAAGTAGCATATCTTGTCATGGAGCGAACCGCGCGAGCCGCGCAGAAACGTTACGTACTCAGCAATTCCGCCCTCATACTGGTAAGATTCCTCTACACGATCTCCTCTCTCGTCCACAAGGACGATTTGCAACCCTTTGTTTAGAAAGGCGAGTTCGCGAAGCCGGTTAGACAGGATTTCGAACGAGTACACAAGATCGGTAAAGATCTCGTCATCCGGCTTGAAGGTGACCTGTGTGCCTCTGCCTTTTGCTTTTCCTTTCTCCTCGAGTTCCTTCGTCTTTATCCCTCTCTCGTAACGTTGGTGATAAAGCTTCCCTCCGCGTCGGATCTCAACCTCCAAAAAAGCAGACAGCGCATTTACGACCGAGACGCCCACGCCATGCAACCCACCGGACACTTTATAGGTGTCTTTATCGAACTTTCCACCAGCGTGCAGCGTCGTCATTGCGAGCTCAACACCCGGGACCTGCTCCGTCGGGTGTATATCGACCGGGATGCCCCGACCATCGTCCTCCACCGTGACGGAGTCATCCTCATGCACAGTGACTGTAACCCGAGTACAATGTCCGGCCATTGCCTCGTCAATCGAATTGTCGACGACCTCATAAACGAGGTGATGGAGGCCACGACCCGACGTTGAACCGATGTACATGCCAGGACGTTTTCTAACCGCCTCGAGCCCCTTAAGAACTTGGATCTGGCCGGCAGTGTACTCGCTGCTCTCCTGCTTCTTCTTTTTCGCCATCTCTACTCCGAAGCTTTATGCGGCGCGGCGTGGCGCCTATTCAGTCTCCGCCTGCACGAAGACAATGCGCTCAATCGGTGTGTCCGGCATGTAATCGTTCACACGCCGGACAAAGTCACCCTTCATCATGTTTAATTCCATCAACCACGGACTGCTGCGAACCTCTACTATAAGAACCCCATCTTCTACGCTACGGGCCCGGGTCACCCTGGCCACAGCATCTCCTACTAACGCGGACCACTCATCCAACACAGACATGCGGCGAACCTGATCTAACACGCCATGGTCCTCAAGAATCTTGTCTACTATCGAGCCCAGAGCTACCGGTTTTTTAGAACCTTCCTCTCCACCGAACTCGAAACGAGCGAAACCCTCGTCAGCGCTGGCTCTCATCACGTCGTGATCTCCCCAGCCTCAATCTTCCAGCGTGGCAAGGCGTCGCGTCGGACCCTGACATCCGCGTCCTTGGGTGCTGTTAAGACAACCTGTCCCGTATCTTCCGCTTCCATCACCTCAAGAATCCGTTCGCTTCGCCCCGCATCGAGTTCCGCAAAAACATCATCAAGAAGAATCATGGGTCTCCGACTCCGACGCTCACGTATCGTCATCGCTTCGACCAATCGCAGAGCAAGTGCAGCCGTGCGTCGCTGACCACCTGAACCGTAGTCCCTGAAATCCAAGTCGTCACCCGTGCCACACACCTGTAAACGCAGATCGTCCCGATGCGGTCCGACCAACGTTATTCCGCGACGCGCCTCTCTGTCACGGGAACCCTCTAGTGCCTCACGGAATGACTCCCTCGACGCTGCTATGTCAGCTCCGCTCTCCAACGATACGTTCGGTCGGTAGGACATCCGCGCGCTCCGTCCGCCACTAATACGTCTATAGTAGCCGTCGAACGCACTGGATCGTGATTCGATCCAGCTTCGTCGCCAAATCATGATCTCGGCGCCGGCCTCGGTCAGGCCCGGATCCCAGGCTGAGACAACCGACGCAGGCTGACCCGCTTTCAGGGCCGCGTTTCGGCTCACAAGATTTTTCTTGTAGCTGGACAGGGACTTGACGTAGCCTGGCTCGTTGAGCGCAAGGACGATATCCAAGAAACGTCGCCGATCCGCAGGCCCGCCGCTGACTAAGTCGACGTCCGAAGGTGAAAAGATCACGGCCGAGAAGTGACCTAGGCCATCGGCAAGCCGATCAGAGTTAGCACCGTTGACCGACACCCTCTTTCTCTTGCCCTTCTTTTCGAAGGCAGCCGCAACACGGGTTCCATGAGGTTCGTCCGATTGTCCTTCCGTCTTTCCTACAACTCGGAAAACCTCCTCTCCGAACGCAACCATCTGAGAATCACGAGCTCCCCGAAAGGAACGCAGTGTCTCAAGATAGTATATGGCTTCGAGAAAATTAGACTTTCCCTGAGCATTGTCCCCGATCAGCGCCACCCCTTCACGAGGCACCTCCAAATCCTGATTTTTGAGATTTCGGAAGTGCCTTACAGAGAGCTCGCTGAGATACACGGTTAACTAGTCTGGAGAGTCTCAAATGCCATTCGGAAATCTAACGATTTCGTGCCCCACCGCGAACTCCAAAAAAGCGCTAAGGCTAGGGTCTTCGGGGGAAGACATCGCCCCTTGGACTTAAGGTGGTCACGACCCCTTAAACTCAGCTTTCCGCTTATCAAGAAACGCTTGCATCCCTTCCTTCATATCTTCGGTCGACGCGAGCAAGCCGAACGCCGACGACTCAAAGCCAAGGGCGGCTTCAGTCCCAGTATCCAAAGCCCGGTAGATGGACTCTAGCGCGAGCCTAACGGCTACAGGTCCATTTTTTGTGATTTTTCTTGCGAGTATTTTCGCTTCGTCCATAACAGCATCTGGCTTCGCCACCAGGGACACTAGTCCTATGGCTTGAGCCCTCTCTGCCCCGATGACCTCACCAGACAATGTCAATTCGATAGCTCGCCCCAGGCCCACAAGTCTCGTCAACCTGACAGTACCCCCGTACCCAGGGATGATGCCCAGCCCAACCTCCGGGAGACCGAAACGAGCGTTCTCGCTCGCAACACGCAGGTGACAGGCAAGGGCCAGCTCACACCCACCTCCGAGCGCATATCCTGAAATGGAAGCTATTACCGGTTTGGGAAACAATTCGATTGCTCGAAACACTTCTTGTCCTGCCCTACTCACGGCTACGCCCGACATCGAACTCATGGTCGATAACTCACCGATATCGGCCCCGGCAACAAATGCTTTCTCCCCAGCACCACTGAGTATCACAGCGCGTACAGTATCATCGTCACCCAAGCGGGTGAATACTTCGCCAAGCTCTTGAACTACTTCACCGTTAAGGGCATTGAGCTTCTCCTGCCGGTCGATGCTAACGATTGCTAGCTCATCGTCGTGCTGGACCTTGATGTATGTCATATCGCCCATGTCTAAAGCGTCTCCCGAAAGCATGATCGAACGTCGAGGTGGGCCGAAAGATAGCTACCTCGAACCTCATGGAAAAACATTGACGACAGCCTTACCTTGGGCCCTGCTTCGACGCCCTAAAGAGAAGCGTCAAATTCCTTACCGGCCTCTGGGCCGCCCCGAACTAGGAGTCTTGTTTCCATGAGTCGCTCGCTAAATAAGGTCATGCTGATCGGCAACGTGGGGAACGACCCAGAGATCCGTGCTACGAGCTCTGGAACACGAGTTGGTAAAGTCTCTCTGGCAACTAACCGGTCCTGGACCGATCGATCAGGCGCAAAAGCCGAAAAAACTGAGTGGCACCGACTGACCTTCTTCGGTCGGCTGGTGGACATCGTCGAGCAGTACGTGAAAAAGGGAGATCGACTCTACGTTGAGGGTCGAATAGAGTACTCGCAGACCGAAGGAGACAACGGGCCAAAGTACTGGACCGACGTTGTAATAACGGAAATGGTGATGCTCGGATCCTCGGGAGTAGGAGGCAGTGATTTTGGGGGAACGAGCGGAGGCGATTTCACCGGTGGTGGCTCAGCCACACCCGGACCCGAGCCAGACGACGACCTGCCATTCTGAATCACCCTCAGCACGGGACCCCTTACTACTATTCGTGCCTCCCGCCTTACCCCTCGTCTTCCTGTCGCTTCCAGAGGCCTAGTAGGTATGCATCATAGCGCTTAGGGTGGCGCCTATAATCCTCAACCCAAACCTCGAACGGCGGGAGTGCTACACGACGGCTAAGCCACTCCGTTGCTATCCCAACCATCTCAGTGTACGAGATATCATCGGCCTTCGCTTCCTCGGTCAGGACACTGTGAGCCAGGGTGTAAATCTCATCAGGGCTCATGTACACGAGTAGATCCGCCACCTGCGCAGAACAGTAGTCATGATACTTCGCGCGCAGGATGTGAAGCGGCTCTTCCGAACCTCCTGCTCCATCCACCGCGATGCCTCCGCCGGACGTGAATAAGCCCCGCCAAGTTCACATGGCTAGCCAAGAAAGGGCTCTAGGTCTCCGTCTACTGTTGTCGGCAAAGACTCACTAAAGCAAGCCTTTTGGAGCCTAGCTAGAGTGAAGGGGGCCCAACCTGAAGGTCGACTTCCGCGAGGCTGGACTCTTTTTGACGAAGGTGTCGGTATATAGAACGGCGCGTCAGCCCATACAAAATCACCCTGCTCATGAATTCCGGGTCGTCGGCTTGAAGCTCCTCCGCCTGGTCTGCGATTTCACGCGGAAGCTGGACAGACAGTTCCACGGAGCGCGTCTCCCACATAGACAATCCTCGCCCTCAATTGACTGTGAAAAATTACACTTCTCTGGGAATCCCTCAGCTCCGCAGAAAACAATCAGCGGAGCCGATGAGAGGCGCTAGCAACCTCAGGGGCAGGAATCCTAAAGAGGTCCGAGAGCGTGCGCAACCCCTTTTTGGATGAGATTTTACGCAATTACTGCATATGCTAAGCTGTTGCAGTGCAACGACTTAAGAATTTGCCTAAATCCAATAATCAACTGTTCCCAAAGATGATCGCAGCTTATACTCTGATGACACTAATAGCCGGAAGCTCAAGTCTTGCATTGCCTTGCGACTCCGGCATGTAGACCAAAACGAGCAGGACCCGTTGAGATTTTTTTACAAAAACTGGCCAGATAAAAACATTGCGAAGAAAGTGAGTTCGGGGGCTCATTTGCGAATCAAAAAAATCTTCGCGAGCCTCTCACGGCGCCTTTTCATCTGAGCCGACTCAAGCTAATTGGCCAAGCCCAGCCGACTGAGCACACGAACTCTGTGCAGTCTCGTTAGGACCACGATCACGGCAAAGTAAAATGGACTTTCGACGCTTACAAAGATCACGCGAGTTGCAGCGGTCGCGAACGTCGCTAGCGCCAACAGTCCTCTCCGTCCGGTAGCGACCCACCGGTCCTAATCAAAGCCCGAAATGGAATCCAGGCGACACTAGTTAGGCACAGAGAACATCAATCAGTGGATGAAGTCAGATCCCGCCATCGGTGACTGGATGCGGACGGTACTCACGCTCGGTTCTCGGATCTGAAGCCCTGCCAGAGTCTCACGTGCGCCAAAGGTGTTCATCAAAGCTTCGATCGAAGAGAAGCGTTCTGCCTCAAAGCGCGCCATCAAAGCAACCAGGCCACGTCTCATCTGTCCCAATACTAGACGGGCTTCTCCAAGACCTACTGGAACCGGGAAGCGGACGTGATAGGATACCGCATCAGTTCGGGAAGACGGGTCCTCCCGATGGATATCCGCTTCGGTGAACGCCACGCCGAGAGCGTGCTCAAGCTGACGGTCAGCCGCCTGGAAGGCTGTCTTGAACAACAGTGAACACGTGTCGTAATCCAGATAAGCCCGTGTCAAACGTCCCCGCCCCATCACAAATCGGATCGAAGTTCCTTCATGCAGATCAAGATCACGACAGATATCGCGGAACCCGACCCGAAGAAAGGTCGGGCGAGAGAGTGGGCCAAATCCGATACGCTCAAGGACCGTAAGTCCGAGCTTCCGGCTGTAGCTTCTAATGGCATCGTACTCCTGCTTGGAGGAAGACTCGGTAATTAAAGCCGCGACATATTCCACCGTCGGCTCGTACACCCAGTCAAGCACTACTAACTCCGTACTCAAATCCAGCACCTTCACATTGCCGCTGCCTAGGTCAACAGCTGCTGACGTCGAGGCAAAACGCCCGTCGACGATCAGAGCAAGGCCGATATCTTCAATACGGCCACCTGAGGCGTCCGTCTCATGAAGATTCCTATACTGAACAACCGCACGTGTTAGTGGAATCTCACAAATACCCGGTACGTCACCCATGGCGTCCGGGCGAGTCTCGGCCTGAGTCATCGAATGAAGCTGCATCGCGGCTCCTCCGGAGCTTGGCGAAGTGCGTTTAGCAGGGGAGAGCGCCCCTGTCACAAGGCAAGGTGCTCTAAATATCCAGTATGAATCCACCACCCTGAGCACATAACTGTTTTACAGTTTTCAGAGAGGGGTCACCAAATAACAATCTGTTTAAGTCCATCGCAAGGAAAAAAATTTGAATAGGATCTGATGGTTGCACCGGATTCGTTACTCAAGCATCATTCAACCGACGATCGACCGTATGTCACCGGGGTACACTGATACTTGAAGGCGTATCCGAGCCAAAAGCCGCCCACCCCAGCCGAAAGAAGGCGATCGCTGGGCTTTATTCAGACTAATGAGAGCTCATGGGCCTGCTTCCTCGTAACGTTCGAGGCCACCGGCTCGACATGGCACGGCTACATAGCGTTTCGTCCCAGCCATTCAGAAAACAGTTCGGACGAAGTATGTACCACGCACATCTTCGTAGAGAGTTCAGAGGCACAGATCCACGACAAAGCCCGGGGCCTAGGACGTCCACTTTTGAATGGGCTACTAGAGTCAGCGCTGCATACCAAAAGTCTCTTGGAGAACAAGCCGACTCCGCTCCGCGGACAATTCAGGGCCCTTCTCAACACAAATTCGGCAAAGTTGGCAGGGCACTGGGCCGACAACGACATTTCGAGGGACGAGCTTGAACGTCTCCGCTCTCTATACGAGTCGTATCGGATCGATCAGGTATGTCATTTTATATCGATGGTAGATGCGGATGACTTTGCGCATGCTGTGGACCGCATACTAGAAGGAGAACGGATAGACTTCCGCGCTAAAGACCGGCTGCAGTTCGCCCGTATCGTGATCGATCACATAGAGGAGCTTATGCCCCTGCCCGACTTCGAATCTTGGGCAAGGGACTTTCTTGCGCGCCCTGAGGCATATCGCCTTTACACGCATACGCTACATCGTGAAGGTCGATTGCCATAGCCGCTCAACCAAACGACGATCCGCGGGTCAAGAAATAACAAGGTCCAAGGCTGTTGCCCCTGTAAGCAGCCATATTTAGCTTTGGCAGCTATACTGTAAAGGTCTATCACAAGGATGTGATTGTCTTGGAAGTCGTCGTACAGGACAACGAGAGTCTCGACCGCGCCCTGCGCCGTTTTAAGCGGAAAGTGCAGCGGTCGGGACTTTACTCGGAACTACGCAAGAGGCGCTACTACGAAAAGCCAAGCGCCCAACGGAAACGGAAACGCGAGGCGGCAGTTCGTCGTGAACGAAGGCGCCAACGCCGCAAGCGCCCGTAAGCGTCCAAAAGCGCTAAACGTATAGGAAAAGGCGGCCCCCATGTGTTCTGGGAGCCGCCTTTCTCTTTTCAAGCCGCCGGGTAGCCCTCGAAGAATCTTCGAGTCATTGAACATGTGCGACTTGGCCTTTATACCAAGCAGAGGCCGAGTGCCCCTCAGAGCGGAAGCGGGACCGGAGTTTCTCCACTCCAGTCGTAGAATCCTTTTCCTGTCTTTCGACCATAGCGGTTCATAGCGACAATCCGTTTCAGGAGAGGAGGAGGTGCGTAACGCTCCTCCCTATATTCATCGAACATGATCTCCGAGATCTTGTAGAGCGTGTCGATCCCGACAAAATCACACAGCATGAACGGTCCCATCGGGTATCCGCAGCCTAACGACATCCCGGTGTCTATATCCTGGACACTCGCAACGCCCCGCTCCAGCTGCCGAATTGCATCGAGCATATAAGGAACGAGCAGGAGGTTAACTACGAAGCCTGAGTTATCCTTGGCAGCTATCGGGACTTTCCCGAGAGCCTTGGCAAACTCGAATGCCCGGTCGTAGGTCTCCTCACTCGTTGCTATCGTGCGCACAACCTCGACCAACTTCATCACCGGTACCGGATTGAAGAAATGCAACCCTACAAAGCGGTCTGCACGCGCATTGGCAGCCATGTCTGTAATAGTGAGCGAACTTGTGTTAGACGCAAAAATCGTGTCAGGCGAGCATAACCCGTCCAGCTCACTGAAAAGTGCATTCTTGAGCTCTAAGCTCTCTACGATCGCCTCAATAACAATGTCGCAGTGAGCGATATCTTCCAAAGCCGTCACAAACGTAAGACACTCCCAAGCAGCATCGCGCTCCTCAGGTGTCAGCTTCTCTTTCTCCACCGCCCGATCCATTGACTTCCGGATCCTTTTCTGTCCGGCCTCTAGAAGGTCGCTGTTCATCTCGCGAACAGTCACCGTGAAGCCACTCTTAGCCGCCACCTCCGCAATACCACTACCCATGAGCCCGCACCCTACGACTCCAACATTGGTGATGCTCAACTCTTCCTCCTTATAGTGAATCTCACTCTACGCCTTCTTCTGTTCGTGAAAAATCACGGGCAACCCCGTGAAAATGTCGCTTGACCCAGCGTCTCCATGACGCAGGTGGAGGCTCTAACGCCTCTCCCGTCTCAAGACGGTCCAATACACCATCGATCTCCGCTATAACCTGCGCGATTTTCATTCTACGCCGTTGCACCACCCCATTCCCAATAGCTACCCACACTCCTAAGCAGGTGACAAGTCCCGCAACGCTCGCCAAAGTGATTAAACCCCCAGTCACTATGCCCCCAAGAACAGTAACCAACGCCCCGGCTGCCGCACCCACAACACCTCCTCCCAAAGCCGCCTGAGCGATCCAGGCAGACCTGTTTCCGTGATCGACAAGTAACTCTACCAATACACGCTCATTGTCGAGCTTCTCTAGACGAACCTCGACAGACTTCGCTGAGGCGATGTAATGTTCCTGGGACGTCAAGCTCGCTGCTCGAGCGAGCCGAGAAACCCAATCGACAGCCGGCTGGTAGACGAGGAGGTCGGGGGTCCTGCGCACAGGGCGAAGTAGCTGCGAGGCTACTAAGAAATCGTCTAACCGATCTTTCAAGTTGACTCTAGCATCAGACACTACACGCGAAGCAGTCACGGTTTCAAACCCAAAGATACGATCGAGGGTCGTACCTCCTCCACTGCTTCGAACCTCCATAAGGGCCCTGCGCACGTCGGTTTCACGTAGCCCCACCTCTGACGCTATTCGAAAAAGTTCGACTTCACTCACTCGTCCCTCTTTGGCATCCAGATCCCCAGTCGCCAGCTCTGCGGCACGTCGAATGACCGAGTCGAACTGCTGCCGACTCAGATTACTACCGGTCTCGTCACTCACGAGAGAGAGGACCCCGATGGCACGACCTAGAGCGCTTCTACGATGACAGCGCCACCCTGACCCCCGCCAATACAAGCAGAACCTAGGCCAAGCCTCTCACCACGGCGTCGCAGTTCGTGAAGAAGATGAATCGTGATCCGTGCACCCGATGCTGCTAAGGGATGTGTGAGCCCTATTGCCCCCCCGTTCACATTCGTTCTGTCAGGATCTAGACCAAGCTCTTTTTCGACAGCTTTGTACTGTGGTGCAAAAGCTTCATTCACTTCGACCAGGTCGATGTCTTCGAGAGACAGGCCAGCTTTTTCAAGGGCCATCCGGGCAGCCGGAGCTGGGCCAATTCCCATGACTTTAGGCTCCACGCCGACGAAACCCCATGACAGTATCCGACCGATCGGATTGACTCCGTTTGCCTCCGCCCACTCGGCGCTCGCGAGAACCGCACTTGCCGCCCCGTCGCCAATCCCGCTGGCATTCCCAGCTGTTACAAGTCCGTCTTTGCGGAAATAAGGGCGCAATCCGCTCAGAGATTCCAGGTTCGTGTCAGGGCGTATGTGCTCGTCGGTCGCGTAGACCCTCTCACCTTTTCTGGACTTTATAACGATCTCGGCAATTTCGGCGTCGAAGTACCCATTGTCCCAAGCTGCCTTTGCTCGTTGATGAGAACTCACAGCCACCTGATCGGCCTCTTCCCTCGTGACCGCGTAGCGGTCTGCAAGCTCCTCGGCAGTTTGAGCCATCGTGAGGTCGCAGTTAGTGTCTAGCAGGGCCTCCCAGAGCAGATCTTCGAGGTTGGAGCCGGCCGGGCCCAATCGGAGTGCCTTCCCCCACCGAGCGCCACGAACAACATGTGGTGCCTGACTCATAGACTCCGTTCCACCGGTCAGGCACACATCTGCTTCACCGAGAACAATTTCTTTCGCTCCTTGGACAACCGCCTCGAAACCCGAACCGCAAAGCCGGTTGACGGTCAGCGCAGGGCGATCTTGGGGTACGCCAGAGCGGAGCGCTACGTGCCGAGCCAAGTAAATCGAGTCGGCCGACGTTTGCAGGGCGTTGCCCACAAACGTTTGATCCACCTGACTAGGTGTAAGACCTGCTGCCTCGATCGCAGCTTGGCTACTGAATACACCCAGGTCAGTAGCAGTAAAATCCTTGAGTGAGCCACCGAAGGTACCGAAGCCGGTACGCTTCCCGGAGAGAACGACTACTTCGCGTGAATGACCCTGCGTTGCCATGAAGCCTCGAATAAATGTTTAAGAAACCGAGCTTAGTTACTGAAAAGAGCGTTACCCCTAGCGGCGCAAGCGGTTCACTCCCCTATGAGAGCCTGTATGAAGGTTAGCGTGTGCTATGGTTATTACTCCGAACCGCGCACACAAAAATAGGCCTAGTAGATCGACCCAGTTATGCACTCGCGGCGTAAGCCACACGAATGTGCTCAATGATCGCAGTCGCCGTCTCGGTTGTAGAAAATTTGCCACCAATGTCCGGCGTTACCTGACCCATCTTGTACGCGGACAGAACTGCGGCTTCGATGTGATCTCCTGCGGCATAGTAGCCGAAATGATCCATCATCAGCGCAACGCAACGAATTGCTCCGATCGGGTTCGCCTTCCCCTGACCCGCGATGTCAGGAGCAGATCCGTGAACGGGCTCGAAAAGAACGTTGCGGCCAGGATGGACGTTGGCTGACGGTGCCATACCGAGACCACCCGTTATTTCTGCCGCTAGGTCGCTGATGATGTCACCAAAAAGGTTTGACGTCACAAGCACCTGGTAACGCTCCGGTCTGCGCACGAGGTCCATCGCCATGGCATCGACATACATCTCGTCTACCTCTATGTCCGCATACTCGGAAGCTACATCGGAAAAAGTACGTCTCCATAGGTCGCCGACGTACCGCATAACGTTCGCTTTATCAACCAACGTCACCCTGTCGCGTCCTCTTGACTCTGCAAACTGGAAGGCAGCCCGAATTATTCTTTCCACACCATGTCGCGTCGCGAGGTTCTCCTGGATAGCGACCTCGTCCGGCGTATTCTTCCTGGTTACCCCACCCATTCCGGTATACTCGCCTTCCGTGTTTTCACGAAAAATCTCAAGCCGGAGAGGGGAAACGGCCGCTAAGGGAGACAGCTCGGGCGAAATCAGGACGCAAGGCCGGAAATTCACATAGAGGTCCAGCTTGAAGCGCATTCCAAGAAGGATGTCCTTAGCGTGCTGGTTACTCGGAACCCGAGGGTCCCCCAGGGCTCCCAAAAGAACGGCATCGTGATCCCGATCAAGCGACACGAACTCGTCTTCGGTTATAGTGATTCCATCCCTGAGGAATCGATCTGCTCCGAGATCCCATTCTACTAGTTCGAAGGGTACACCCTCGGCTTCCGAGACGAATTCGAGCACCCGCCGAGCTTCACGAACGACTTCGACTCCAATTCCATCACCAGGGATAAGTGCTATGCGTGGCATTCAATGATGTTTCGGTTTGTGACAGACGAGCGGAAACCACTCGGCAGATTACGGTATGCCCGAGGGAGACGCCACCACGATTACACCGAATCCAGGCTCACGGTTACCCTCAAGCAAAAAAGGATAAGCACCGGGCACAGCTTCGACGAACGAGATCACGAACCGCGCTCCATTCTGAAGTAGCGGCGGGGACGCAGCCTGATTATTCAAAACCATGAACTCCCAAGCCGGCTCACTCATAGCTGTTGAGTCAAAACGCACTTCATGAAGGAACCAGTCATCGGACACAAACTGGATGTAATCCCCTTCCTGAACGAGGATCGAATCTGGATGAGCCCGCTCTTGGCCCGCCATCGTGAGTCTCACTGTATGAACCCGATCAGTTCCCGACAGACCCAACTCTTCCATCAGCTGCAAGTCCGGACGCAACGCCGGATTTCCTTGCTCGCAAGCTGCACTGCCCATTAACAGAAAGGCTGCGATATAATGCCCGCACAGCCTCAACTGGACGCCCCAAAAAACGTCAGAGTCCTATTCCTCGAGTTCCAGGCGAATGAGGCCTGCTTCGACGGCGGCACGAAGAAAGTACTCCGGATCAGCACTCGGTACACTGACACCGGCCTGATCTTGCCATCGTTCAGCAAGTCTACGCATATAGTCCTGCACCGTTTCGTGGCCGAAGCCAGCCTGATCGCGCATTTGGCGAATTATTTCAGCCCAGTCTCCGCGCAACAGATGCCCGTCGGCAAGCCGGATCATACGGGAGTCCACACTGCCATCTTCCTGGAGTTCGAAAAGCTCGAGCTGGCTCGGGTCAAGATAGACATCCGTGTGAGCCGCATCCATACTGTTTTCGACGTCTGCAAGGAGTCGGTCTATGGGGTCCTCCATCTCCTCCAGCTCATTGAGCCTCTGCTCCCATGGCGCAAGCCTCGGATCCCCGGACTCTACGTGCCAGAGTGTCCGCTTGAGTTCCATCAGGCGCCATACGGCAAGAGGATCCCAATGCTCTTGAGGCGGAACCTGTTCCAACTCTCTCAGGGAGCCCTCCCAGTCACCGCGGTCATAAAACAAGTGACCGAGAAAAATACGTGCCTCATAGAGATCGGGATTTAGGCGAAGTGCTCGTCTAACCTGACGGCCAGCTCTCACCTCATCACCGAGCCGGTGCAACGTATAGCCGAGTGCTGCTGCCGCATCTGCGGAATCCGGACGGCTCGCCGCTGCCTTCGCAAAGATGTCGTAACAATCTGTGTACAGAGCGGCCCCATACAGGGCTCGGCCGATCGTGAGCATCAGTTCGACATCATCATCGAGCCCCATCGACACAACACGATCAAAGAGACGAAGGGCCTGACGGTGCTCCCCAAAGCGCAAAAGAGTTTCACCCAAACCAACAAGAGCATCTTCGTGAGCTGCATCCAGTGAGACTGCCCTTTCAAATGCGTGCCGCGCCCAAGCATACTCCTCACGGGCAAGCCGGGCATAGCCGAGACCAACGCAGAGATCGACTGCTTTTGGGTACCGTGACAGACCCTCCTTGAGCACCTCGAGAGCGCCGTGGTAGTCACCTTTACTGTAGAGTTGGTGGGCCCGCTCGTCGTATTCCTCAGATGAGAGGAACAATTCGGACATCTACTAGACTCCGGGTTGAGACACGGGCAATCGCACAGCAGAGGTCATGCGGGCAATTCTAACGTGCGTGCTCGATTCAGGGTATACCACCACCGGGTCCATTCTGCTCCCAGCCCAGTCCCTCAGACCTTACCGTAAGCGATGCCGCAGTGATTGCAAACCAGAGACTTGCCAGCCCGGACCAGGCGCGCGCTCATCACGCACCGCGGGCATGCAGGTTCTTCACCCGATGTAAGCGCATCCCTGACCTTCTTTCGTTCGGTCCGAGTCGCTTTACGTATGGCCACCTCGTAGCGAAGCCAGGACGCGTTGCACTCAAATATGCCGACCGCATCCCCCGTCTCCTCTTGGCGAATCCCGAGACAAATGAGAAACCCCCCGTTAGGGGATTCCATCTGCTGTCCAGCATAGTATTGCTTTAGCAGCTGTTTCTCGCGGTCCAGCCGAAACGCGTCGCCCAAGTGCTCCCCCTCGGTCACTGTCCGAAAGTCTCAGAAATCTTTAGTAACTCTAGGGTTCCCAAGCGATTTTAGACAGAAAAGTGGGCGGAAGTATACCGCATCCCAACAACGGGTCAACCAGCCTACTCTAGTCCAATTGTCGTATTCGAAAGAAACCAAGGCCGAAAGTGGCTGTAGACCTACTCGGCCCCGCCCCTAAAAGCGTAATCCATGGTACTAGAGGGATGTCTCAGGTGACAGCTTCTTCAACCATCCGAGAGGTGGCTTCGCCGTGCCCTATGGCAGGCTTGCAAAAACGGATCCCAATGTCGTGTAACCCTCGAAGATCAGAATCCGATAAATCAGGGTAACGCTCCCCGATGTAGTCTATAGTTTCGTCCATCCAATGCACCTGATCGTCTTCAGCTGCCTTCAGGACGCCGCAGCGATGCACATGACTAAATAGTTCGTCACGTGCACGCTCGAGGAGCTTCTCGTGGGACAAATCATTCTCCTTTAAGAGTATTGCCGTTCGCGCCTTCAGCGCGGTGCCTCAACGTCTTAGTTTCAGCCTCGGAAACTAATCGTGATCGGTTCTCAGATAAACCGGAGCGCCAGTGGAACAAAGCGACGGCCTTAACGCAGTCGAACTCGAAGTGTTTCGGCACCTCTTCACCGCACTCGCGGACGAAATGGGTGCCGCTCTCAAACGTGCTTCCTTCTCGCCGAATATAAAGGAGCGCCGCGACTATTCGTGTGCACTCTTCAACCCGGCTGGAGAGGCGGTTTCATTAGGCGACCACATGCCGGTCCACCTCGGTGCCATGCCGATGAGTGTCACAGCGGCGCTCAAAGAAGTAGGAGTGATTGATCCAGGCGATGTGATATGTCTTAATGATCCGTTCTGCGGGGGGACGCACCTCCCGGATATCACTCTTATCTCGGCGGTGCATAATCCCACTGGAACCCTAATAGGTTATGTAGCCTCCAGGGCGCATCACTCAGACGTCGGAGGATCCACCCCGGGTTCAATGCCACTAGCGCGGGAAATCTTCGAGGAAGGTCTGCGCATACCGCCAATCCGACTCTACAGGGGGGGCACTCTGAATCAAGCAGTATGGGCCCTTCTGCTTGCGAATGTCCGAACCCCTGTCGAGCGTGCAGGAGACCTCGATGCCCAGATTGCAGCACTCCACACGGGATCGACTCGACTTCTGGAGATCGTTGAAAGACGCGGGACCACCCGAACGCTCTCTGCCATGGACGAACTGATCACTTATGCGGATCGACTAGTGGCCACCGGTCTCAAAGAAATTCCGGACGGGACATACAAAGGAGCAGACGTAATCGAAGATGATGGCTTTGGATCGGGCCCAGTGCCGATCCTCGTCCGCATAGATGTGAAAGGATCCCTGCTTGAAATCGATTTCTCCGGCACCTCCCCCCAAGTCCCGGGAGGAGTAAACGCTGTGGAGGCCATAACGTCTTCAGCCACACGATACGTAGTCCGTTGCGTAGTAGAAGCACTACTAGGAGAGCAGTTGCCAGCAGGTGGCGGCTCCATGTCCTCCGTAATGCTCCACCTACCTGAACGCAGCGTAGTCAACGCCGCCGCTCCCGCGTCTGTAGCCGCAGGAAACGTTGAGACCAGTCAACGAATCACCGACGTACTATTCCGGGCTTTCGGGAAAGCCCTTCCCGACCTGATACCGGCACTCTCCCAGGGCACTATGAACAACACAACGATCGGCGGCACAGACCCGAGAACAGGTGAGGCATTCGCGTATTATGAGACGATCGGTGGTGGGATGGGAGCAGGCCCTACTGGTGACGGTCTAAGTGGTGTGCACGTGCACATGTCTAACTCGCTCAATACTCCCATTGAAGCGCTTGAGCACGCATACCCCTTCCGTATCACCCAATATGGCATCCGTCGAGAATCTGGTGGCAGCGGGAAACACAGGGGCGGTGACGGCCTACGTCGCGATCTCCAGGTGATCGGTCCGTGTAGGGTAGCGCTCCTAAGCGAACGGAGAGAACATGGGCCCGCAGGTGCCCAGGGTGGGGCAAGCGGTGCACCAGGTGAAAACGTACTCATCCGGCACGGGGAGGAACGCGTGCTTCGAGGGAAAGACACCTTTTGGGTTGAAGCCGGGGATATTTTGAGTATTCGCTCACCCGGAGGCGGGGGCTGGGGCCACGCCGAGGACTAGGAAAAAGGGGATCTTATGAAGCTTCGATTTTCGGCCGTCTGCGAGGACGCTCAACCAAGGACAGATGGACGCTTGGACGTCCACGGAATATTTCACTCTCTACCCGCGCCTGGGTTCCCAGCACTCCAAGACCACATGGTCCTTGTGATCGTAATCGAATGGGATCGTGAGGACTACGGCCGTTACCGTTTTCAAGTAACTCTCGACCATGAGACAGCACCGTTTTCTGAACGGGTCCTGGACGTCGAAACAGAGGTGCGTAAGCCTACCGCATTTGAAGCGGGCGCCAAAACGCCAGTCATAGTCCCGATGCACGAGGTCCTGTTCCCTCATCCGGGGCAGTACACGTTCCGGATTAAAGCTAAAGGCAATACAATCGACGGCCCGGGCGTATACCTAGTCGAAGTCCCAGAAGCCCAGACCGACACCTGACGGAGGCTTCCGTGGCAACTAGCCTCGCTCCAAAAGGCTATATCAGTTGTCAGCACACCCATGGCGAGTTCATGTCGTGGGAAGGAGCTGCAGGTCACATCGCTCCAATTCTCGAAAAGACCACACTCTACGACTGGGCAAAATCCCAAGAAGATCGTGTCGTTCTCTCAGGCCGGGGCCTCGTCCATTCAATCCCAGCCCCTCTACCAGGTCCGGAAGCAAGGTCCCGCTGGGCAGTCCGCCATTACCTTCGCGGGGGTCGAGTGACGACGCATCTCGGGGACCTATATCTAGGAATTGGGAAGCCGCGACCCTTTTGGGAGATCAAGGCAATCGAAACAGCCCGAGCCCGGGGCATTCGCACCCCAGCAGCCGTCTGTGGCGCAACCTACTCATTCGGTGCGGCTTATCGTTGCGATCTCGTCACCGAAGCAATACCCGATGTTCGCACACTCACCGACCTTCTTCTCGAACAAAACGATCTGATCCAATCATTAAACAGTCTGGCCCGAGCCGGCGATCTGATCCGATCACTCGATGACGCGGGCGTCTACCACGTCGATTTGAACGCAAACAACATCCTCCTGCCGCAAAAGCTCGATGGACCTGCTTGGGTTGTGGACTTCGATCGTGCACGGGTGACCGCACCAGGGTCGATAAGCTTCGCTGGCCGAATGAAGTGCCGCCTAGTGAGGTCAATCCTGAAGATCAGAGCACCTATAGGCAGAGAGTGCGGAAAGAGCGAACTCTTGAACGCCCTTTCCGCGACAAATGGGCACCAATGAGCATCATCTCGGGGAGCAATGACGGAGGGCAGACGATCGAGGGGCGTATCGTTTCAGGAATGGGTTGGCAGGGCCCGCCACCTAAAGAAATCTGTATCGTGATGCTCTCTGCTATAGGAGACGCCGTCCACGTCCTACCTGTGGCTACAGCTCTGAAAAGAGTTTGGCCACAAACCAGAATCACGTGGGTGATTCAACCAGCCGCAATGAGCATGGTGCAAGACCATCCAGCGGTAGACGAGTTCATCATCTTCCACCGTCGGCGCGGATTATCTGCGTGGAGAGGGCTTCACGACATTGCGAAGGAGATGCGAGGTCGCCAATTCGACCTTCTTATTGGTTTGCAGGTGTACTTCAAGGCCGGGCTCATCACGGCCCTAGCACCCGCTCGGATCAAACTGGGCTTCGATCGCCTCAGAGCTCGTGATGGCCAGTGGCTCTTCACGAATGTCCGAATCCCGGCCCGGGGGCAGCGCCACGTTCAAGACCAATACCTAGAGTTTCTGGAATACCTTGGGATCGATACTAATCCAGTCGAGTGGGGACTGACCTTCACTCAGAATGAGCGAAGCCTGCAGGCAGACTTCTTTGAAAGAATTCAGCGTCCCGTATGTGCCGTGGCCATCTCTACGAGTAAGACCAAGAAGAACTGGCATGTCGAAGGGTACGCGCGGGTCCTTGAAGCCCTAGAGAGGGATCACGGCTTCCAGCCAGTAATCGTTGGTGGAGGCTCGATGACAGAACGAAGAATCGCTTGCGAGATCCTCGAGCAAACCGAAGCTCAGGTGATCGACAAGCTGGGCGATGACCTCCGGCGCCTTATGTGGATCATAGATGGTGCTGTGCTTCTCATCTCTCCGGATACGGGTCCTCTCCATATCAGTCGTGCCCTTGGCACACCTGTGGTGTCACTCTTTGGGCATACAAACCCAAAGCGTTCTGGTCCTTGGCGCGCCTTCGAAGACCTAATCGTAGACGGTTACGCTGATTACCCTGGAGAGAACTACCCGTTAATTCCTGCATACCGCGACGGGATGAGCCGAATCCGCGTCGCCGACGTATTGGAAAAAATCCACGTCGCAGCCGCGCGCTACATCTACCCATGACCGATGATAAGCCGAGCGAGCAGACTTAGGCCTAAAACGCCCACACCACCTTAGCGCAAAGAACCATGAAAACAGAGATAAAGCCGACAGAGGCCTCCCACTCTTTATTTCGGTGATATTGGGACCAGCAAAATCCACCGAAATCCATCTCATTTCGACTAGACCAAGCAGTAATCTTAGGGAAGAACGTCGGCACACTCGACGCATACTCCCTGTACACGTCTGGAAACAACTCAGTGAGATGGCGGACCTCGCTCTCCATCGTTTTAGGATAGATGACGATGTAAAAAGCTAAAAAGGCTAGGGACCAAAACCACTGCCCACCCGCCAATGCCACACCTAAGCCGATACAAAATGACCCTAAGTAGAGTGGGTTCCGAGTTAATGCGTAGGGACCGGTCATCGCAACCTTTTTATCCTTGTGAATCGTGCCTGCAGACCAGCCTCTAATCCAGAGACCGGGCAAAGCGAGGCCGGCTCCAAGCAAAAGCGAAACCGTGTCAGGACTCGACATCCACAAGAAAGGGAACACCGCCAACCACACGGTCTTCAAGCGCAACCTACGCATGGTTCGTCGCGCTATCATCTGAGGCCATCAGAAGTCAGTGAAGCCCTGAGCCCGGGGCTTCAGTCTGCCCCCCCCTCGACGCCCGGCCTTCCTTAGCGGCTAACCGTGACACAGGGTTCAGCGGATGCCCTTCAGTGATGCTTTGAAGATGAAGCGTCAGTGACCCTGGGAAATTCGGGATATCCGACTTGACATAAACCGGGATCCGCCGTTCATCGTCGGTGAAGTGAATCTCACCCTTCCCCCCCTGTCCAAACAACCCATCCGTCTGAATCTCCGGCGACACGACAATAGTGTTATAGAAGACGCCCTCGGTCTCCCTCCGATCCTTGCGCAAGACCGTCACCTTCACCGGATTGCCCTCTTCCTTGAAGTAGCGGTTCAGGGTGTAAGTCTTGCCCACTTCGAGGGGCAGGGTCCGTATGAAGTATATGAACGCTATTTCATCAAGCGGTAACGCAGACCCCAAGTCACCTCCACGATCAAAATCGATCCGCTCCCATCGCATTATTTCCGGATAGAATTCCCAGTGTCGATAGCTTTGGTAGCCAACTTCGTCGATGTCTCGGATGTAACGCCAAGTTTGCAGGGTGGTCACGTCGAACCAGGTCTGATACATGTCGTTCACCCTAGCTGGCCCGATGCCACCCTTAATGCCGAGGTTGACTCGGTAAACCGGACTTCCTTCATGCTCCTCTATGCCCAAGACACTCATGTAACCATCGCCGGCGTTAAAGATGCCGACCTTTACCTTGTATTCTAAATGCTCTCCTGGACCGAAAGGAGCAGGAGCGGCGAACTGATCGACCGGAACATCTCCTTCCTCAAGAACCGCGGGCACCTGACCTTCCCAGATGTCGTAAACTGACCGCAGAGAGTCGACAAGAATATCTCGTAAGACTCGTTCCTCTTGAGCTTGGAGGGGTGGTACGAGTGAAGTGGTTAAAAGAGCGACAACTAGCACGAATGGTCGAAGCAGAGGAATCACAGAGACTTTTCTCACGCTTCTTCTGCCTTTGATGACCATAAGCTCTTAGGTAACCGGGCAAGTTCTAGAAAAGTCCGCCAAGGCCGGAAACGCGAAGGTCGCGTTCTCAGATCGTAATGAAGCCGCGCGGGAACTTCTACGATCCGACGTGCGTGCGGAGCCAAGTATCCAAGCATCTCTGCATTGGCCGCCCACCTCTCCGCAGAGATTAGGGGCTTTTGCTGGGAGCTGTCCCGAAAAGCCTTCTTGAGGACAATCACACGATACACTCGCAGTCCGGCCAGAGGATCCGAGACCGGGGCTTTTGCGAAGATTCTATGCAAAAAAGTCCGAGAAGCCCAATGAACTGCCCTAGTTACGCGATGCAACTCCCCAAACTCTATCGACCCAACAACGATATCCACTCCACCTTCTAAGATCTTAACCGCGGCAACCACATCATCAGGACGTTCAGTAAAATCTGCCTGGAGCACAACGGCGCAATCACGCTTGGGGTATGGGGCTGCTTTACTGACGTGCCTAAGAAGTTTCTCGACTGAACGGCCATACCCGAGGTGCTCATCTGATCGCAGCACGGTGAGTGGCAGAGAGCGCCTGTATCGCTGAAGGACCTCAGGCGTCTCATCAGACGATGCATCGTCATGCACCACTATACGATAGTCTCTCCCGAACTCACCCAAGACGTTCCTAACCTTCCATAGGAGCACTCCGACAGTCGATGCTTCGTTATGGGTTGGAATGCAGATGTAGATCACGTCTTGGTCTCTTAGGGCGGCGTTGCTTCGATTAGGATATGAGAGCGCCGAAACGACTTCGACGCGAGTAATTAACTTCTAACCAAGGGCTCTGAGGCCTGTTCCTCACTTTTAGGATTGTTACGTAGCGTCCTCTTCGGGAGGCCTCGTCTTCCAGCGTTTATGGTGCCAGAAGTATTGATCCGGGGCAGAAACAATCGCCTTTTCGAGGACCCTGTGGTAGGCGGTCAGGATTGACCTCGTGTCGACCTTGAAATCGCCAGTTCGTTCGAAGTCCAGCTGAAAAGCTTCAATGACATAACGTTGGGCTCGCCCAGGCTGTCGAATCGCGAACCCGACAAAGACCGGGACGTCGCCGCGGAGGGCAAATATAGCGGAGCCCCGCGATGTAGAAGCATCAAGACCAAAAAACCTCACAAACACTCCGCTTCGGCCGGCGTTCTGATCGCCAAGCAACGCAACGAGTCTACCCGATCCGAGTGAACGCAGCACTGCCTTCGGCGCATCGGCGACATCGATCATCCTCATTCCGATCCGCTCTCTCATCTCAAAAATATCCGCTCCAACCCGTCGATTAGTCATCCGCTTGCCCACAACGTCAATTGGAATGCCTGACGCCACGATGCTTGCACCAGCCACCTCCCAATTCCCGAGGTGTGCTGTGAGAAGCACAACGCCTCGATCTCGCTCCGCCGCATCCCTAAGAGGGGCAAAGCCAAGCATCTTAACTCGAGCCGAAATTTCTTCGGATGACCATCGGGACATCCGAAAGAAAAAGGCTGCCTCCCGCCCGAAATGCATATAACTCCGCCTAGCAATCTCACTTCGCCACACCTGCGTCCGTCCTGGAAAGGCTCTCTCTAGATTATTGTCTACCTCGTTACGTCGAATACGGAAAACCACTCCGGCGAGCCAACCGATACTAGAGCCGAGGCGCAACGACAGGTCCTCGGGTAACGTCATCAGTGCCGCCCGAACGATCCGGTAAACCTCGCGTTCGAGCCGTTGCCGGAGCGATCTTCGGACGTCCGCACAACGAGAGGATACTTCTGTCGAATGGACCCCGTTCACTGCTTCACCACCGTGGGGGTCAGGCCAAACTGGAGGTCGTAAAGAGCCCTGTACCGGCCGCTTTGGGCCAAGAGCGTCTCGTGATCACCATACTCGACAAGACCACCATCCTCGAGGACGAGGATCTGATCAGCACGCTGAACTGTCGATAGTCTGTGGGCAATGACAAGTACCGTACGTCCTTCGACAAGTCGGGCTAAGGCGTCCTGAATGAGCCGTTCGGATTCGGTATCCAGAGCGCTTGTGGCCTCGTCGAAGATCAGAATCGGAGCGTCACGAAGGATGGCGCGAGCTATCGCTATCCTCTGACGCTGTCCACCAGAAAGTTCCACGCCCCGTTCGCCAACGACAGTGTCGTACCCATCAGGAAGTCCCACGATGAACTCGTGCGCATTCGCAGCGTGAGATGCCGCTGCGACCTCCTCGGCTGTCGCCCCCGGTCGACCGTATGCAATGTTGCAGGCTACCGTGTCGTGAAAGAGCACCGTCTCTTGCGCCACGACCGCCATGAGGGAACGCAGATCAGATACCCGCACATCCCGCACATCTACTCCGTCGATTGAAATAGAGCCACTTGACACCTCAAAGAAGCGGCTCAGAAGATCGACTACGGTGCTTTTTCCTGCCCCGCTCGGCCCTACAAGGGCCAGGACAGTTCCCTGGGGGACTCTAAAAGATAGATCCTCTAGGACGGGAGCCCCTTGGTGATAGGAAAACGAGACTCGGTCATAGACAATCTCCCGCTCTAAGCCTTGAACGGCTTTCGCGTGTGGTCTGTCTTTGATTTTAGCATCGGTATCTAGGAACTCGAAGACTCTCTCAGCGGCTACAAGCCCAGGCTGCGCTACCGCCGGAAACTTTGCGACGTTTTTCACTGGAGCATACAGCTTTAGCGATAAACCAAGGAAGCCGACAAACTGAGCTCCAGTGACCTCAGCGTTAACCACCAACCGGGATCCATACCAGAGGATCACCGCCGTGCCTAGGGCAGCTAGTACCTCGGTCATGGGCCCCGCCAAAGAGCGCGCCGATTCAGCTTTCATAAAATGGCGGTAATAGTCAGCGGTGAGACGGTTAAAGCGTCCCCGCTCTACTTCCTCAGCAGAAGAGGATTTCACTAGCCGGACTCCGGACACAGTCTCAACAATATGCGCGTTGAGTTCCGCCCCAAGGTCGACTGCACGTCTGTCCCGCCGACGCAGTATGTGGACCAACGGACCCCAAACCCCCATCGCCAAAGGGATCACCAAGAAAGCGGCCAGCGTTAGTTGCCAAGAGATCAAAAGCATGAAGACGAGTGCGGCCAAAAACTCGAAAACAGATGAAAACAAGCGCCCAACTTCGCGAGTAACCAGAGTCCGGAACTGCTCTATCTCGGTAGTCAGTCGACTGACTATCTGTCCTGTCCGCGTCCGCGCAAAGAAGCCTAAATCCAGACCCAAAAGATGATCATACACCGCATTTCGCAGATCCCGACTTACGCCCTGCTCAGCTTGGGCTAGCACGTAACCGCGAGTGAACGCAAAGACATTCTTCAATAGAAAGGCGCAAAGGATCAGGACAATAATCCGCTCAATAGCAATAAGTGGATCACCGGTAAGGTCCACCCACGAGTATACAGTCGCGTCTAGTAGAGCTTGCGCAGCGTTGTCACCCGAAGACCGCGCGGTCGCCCCACCGCTCACAAAGAGAGCGTCAACGAACGGGATCAGAAGCACATAGGTCGCAGCGTCCAGAGCCGCGTAGCTCACGGCAGCGACTGTGGCCAGCAGAATTGACCCAGAGTGCGGCCGGACAAACCCGACCATACGCGGGTAGACGCTCATACCCGAGCCTAAGCGCGCGGCTTCAGGCTCGCGACAGGCACAATCATCTCCTCCGGACTTATGCCACCGTGGAGGAAGGAGTTTCTGTAGCGTGCCTGGTACTCGCGGAGCTTGGTTGGGTACACGAAGAAATAATCCTCAAGAGCGATAAGATACGACATGCCAAGGCGCCCCGCTGGTAGGCGAAGATGTCTCTCGTCACGTGTCACATAAGCTGTACTCTTCTGCTCGGCTCGCAGATCCTGTCCAAATTTGTAGCGGAGGTTACTCGTTGCGTCCTTGCGAGCGAAGACGGTCGATGGGTGTTGGCACAGAATCGACCCGTGATCGGTCGTGAGAATGACCTCGTGACCGCGCCGTGCCGCCTCCCGAAGTATGTCGAACGCGGTCGATCGCTCGAACCAAGTTCTCGTCAGATCACGCAGCGCTGCCTCATCCCTGGCTACCTCCATGAGAATCGGGGACTCGGAGCGACCGTGCGTCATCAGATCCACGAAATTGAAGACCAGCGCGATCACGGACCCCGGTTTTTTGAGGGCAGAGTTCACCCTACCACGAACTTTCGCTCTTTGCCGGTCAGAAAAGATCTTATCGTAATGAACCGGCACATCTCGTCCAGTTAGCCGCCTCAGTTGCTCCGCAAGAAGCTCGTCCTCAAAAGTATTAAGGCTTCCCTCATCGTCTGACGCGTCCCACCAACCAGGGTGATTTTCTGCGATCTCGTCAGGATACTGACCTGAGAAAATCGCGTTCCGCGCGTAAGGCGTCGCGGTTGGGAGAATCGAGTAATGAATTGTTTCCTCGACATCAAAGAATTCAGAGAGCAACGGGGCGATGGCCCTCCACTGATCCAGCCGCATACAGTCTAGCACTACGAAGTACACTGGATCCGAAGACAAACGGGGCACTAGGAACTCTCGCACTAGGTCAACAGAGAGAAGCGGGCGGTCCGGTGCGCCGTCCATCCATTTTGGATAGTTACTGACAACCCACTCGCCAAAATCCCGACGCAGGGAGTTAACAAGAGACGCAACGGTATCTAATAATCCCTCCTCGCCAGCCTCTCCGAGTCGAAGCTGCCAATCGACTAGTTCTGTATAGACCGCAGCGAATTGATCTGCGTTCCGCGCCGCCTGAACGTTTGCGGACAGCGTGCTGAAAATCGCAGCGAAGTCCTGAGCCGCTTGAGCCTGTTGGATCGAGGAGCCTTCAAGGATTCTTGTAACCACGCTGAGCACCTGCCGAGGAGACGTTGGCTTCACTAGATAGTCGTCCACCCGTCGACCGATTGCCTCGGTCATCGTGTGATCTTCTTCGGATTTCGTGACCATGACGACTCGCTGATGCGGAGCCTCGCGGCGCATAATCTCCAACACCTCTAAACCACTCCGACCCGGCATCTGCTCATCTAGGAGTACTAAGTCGTATGGCGCTCCGCGCATCAGCTCTAGAGCGTCATCACCATTCGATATCGCATCGACGTGGTAGTTGCGAGCCTGCAAGAATAGTAGATGCGGCTTCAAAAGATCGACCTCGTCGTCGACCCAGAGAATGCGCTTCATCGGGCGGGGAGCCTTCGTCATGCTACTAAGCTACTCGCACGTTCCAAGAAACAGCACGGTGAGCCTGCGAATCAGTTCGTCCCTGACCGCCCTAAATGCAGTCACCTCCTGATCCGGTATATCACCTGAATGGGCCGGATCAGGTAAGCCCCAGTGGAGCCGCCATGCCGGTTCGAGCCACGCAGGACAAACCTCCTCTGCGCATAACGTGATCACTGCATCCACAGTTCCCTCGACGCTAATGGAGTCACTCGAGGTATGCCCACTGATATCGAGTCCTAATTCAGAAAGAGCTTTGATCGCTTGACGGTGCGGTGCAGTCGGCTCAGATCCCGCGGACGAAATCCTTACGCCTTCAGAAGCCATCGACCGGGCGATCCCTTCTGCCATCTGGCTCCGAGCGGAATTCGCGACACACAGAAACAGAATGTGCTTCGGGGCAAGCGAGCGCAGAACAGCAGCCTCGATCATCCAACGGGGTGCATCAAGAGGCAGGATCACATCACCTACGACGGTTTCATTAACAACACCGTCACTAGACACAACATCTATTCCTAGAGTTCTTGCGACATCCCCTATCACAGCTGCGTGCGACACACTGTAGCCTAGTCGCACAGCAAGAGTTCTCCTTCTCTTTATTGATTTATCGGTTATCACGGTTTCTGTGCTCTAAATAATCAGTGTTATCGAAAATAGAAGCCTGCTACAGGATTCTACACCGCCCTTTTAGGGCTACATCTTGAGAGTGTAAAAGAACCAAGAACTAACAGGCCTCCCCCTGAAGGAGCCGGGTCGGAACGTCCATTCGGTCGCTTCGCCTATTAAGAGCTGTTCGTATAATCGATTTTGGGACGGTGGGTCGAGTCGAGTCGAGTCCGGTACCACCCTCCCCTTTTCGTCGACGAATACCCTGACTTTCAATTGAGTACCGCGAAGATCGCTCACCGCCAGTGGCAGAGTAAGCCTTATTGGAGATGCCGGTCGCAATCGATCGACTCCTCTTTCAGCATTTCCTTCATCTCCTGCACCAGTATTCGTGTCTCCTGCTGGTTCCAGAGCAAACGGAGACACCGCTTTAAACCCCTTACCTAGCTCTTGCTCGAACTGGTCCTTCCACTCAACAGGCTGCATGCCAATTTCAACCTCAACAGGCCTCGGTGGCTGAATGATACCGAGACTTGGTAGCGTCCTCAGGATGATTACCTGCAACGATCCTGTAACAGCCGAACCGCTGGAGCTTCGAGAGCCAGATGCGGTTAGCATCGTTTGAGGGATAACATCCCCGTTCCAACCGATAATAACGATCAGGTGCAAGAGGACCGAATAGACGAAACCTTTGCGCCAGGTCAGCTTGTCTTGACTTTGACGATGCTTGACTCTGATCTCCCAGGACTCGCTCATAATAGGCTTGTTCGCATTACTACCGGTAACACAATTTTGGAGTTTCCGCCCGCACACTCTCACAAAAACACGTATCTACTTCGCCCTTTCTTTCTCACCCTGTACATTCTCGCTCTGTAAGCGCCTCTGATTCTTACGGTCAAAGGTGTGTCGCTTTAACCCCGGCTCCATCGAATGGCACAGGCCGACGCGAAAACAACGAATTCAATAAGATCTCGCCTACGCGCCTATTACGATCTAACGAAACCTGGGATCACAGGTTTCGTCATGGTAACCGCGGGAGTGAGCGCATTTGTAGCGAGCCGCGGGCGACTAGAGCTCACCTTAGCCATGAACACAATAGCTGGCACAGGGATAGCCACAGCCGGCGCGCTGACGCTCAACCAGTTTGTCGAGCGCGAAGTCGACACCGTCATGCATCGCACCCAAGGACGTCCATTGCCCACTGGGCGTGTATCACCCATGGAAGCTCTCGGCTTCGGTTCCGCACTGCTGATTGGGGGACTCATCTACATCGCGCTGGCGCTCGGGGTGTTGCCGGCAGCCATAACAGCAGCGAGCGGACTCATGTATCACGGCGTTTATACGCCTCTGAAGACCCGCTCTTACGTCGCGACCCTTGCTGGCGCCATCCCTGGGGCGCTCCCGATGCTCATCGGATGGAGCGCCGTAACAAGCTCGATAGACTCGGGTGCCTTAGCCCTCTTTGCCATAGGTTATTTTTGGCAGCTCCCCCACGTTCTGGGCTTAGCTTGGCTACTTAGAGAAGATTACGCTCGAGCTGGCTTCCAGCTTCTCCCGCCCGGGGGCGCCCGATCGATCGGTCTACAGATGGTGGCGTCTGTCGCAATCCTGATCCCTATCAGCTGGGCACCGACACTTCTCGGCTTCACGGCTCTACCCTACGCTGTCGGAGCTACAGTAATCGGAGGGGGCTTCCTGGTTACAGCCTTCAGGGCCCTTCGAGAAATGAGCGACAAAAACGCTCGGGGGGTCTTCTTTGCCTCACTCCTATACCACCCACTTCTGCTCTTACTCATGATATTTGACACGCTTCGACTACTCATGATCGAGCCCTAAAATGAATCGCTACGTGCTCCGGAAGCCGATAAACATCGCCATCCTAATTGCCATCCTCGCTCCAAGTGTCGTTTGGGCTCAAGCCAATGAACGACTTAGAACACGAGAGCTAGGGATTCAAGTCGGAGTGTTCCCAACCGGCGTGCACAACGCAATCACGGATGTCAGCGGAGTTCAAGTCGGCCATTCTACTGTAGTTCAGGCTCCGAACGTGCGGACAGGGGTGACCGCGATTCTGCCTCACGCGGAGAACGCATACATGAGCCGTGTGCCCGCGGCGCTCCACGTCGGTAACGGTTACGGAAAGCTCCTGGGGGTCACTCAGGTTCGCGAGCTAGGAGAACTGGAAACGCCAATACTACTTACGTGCACGCTCTGCGTCTGGAAAGCAGCTGATGCCATGGTGGAATGGATGCTCGGACAAACCGGCATGGAGAACGTACGCTCACTAAACGCATTTGTCGGAGAGACCAACGACGGAAGGCTTAATGACATCCGTTCTAGACCGATCGAACCCGAGCATGTCTTTGCCGCGCTGGAAAGTGCTTCAGGCGGTCCCGTGGCTGAGGGCGGAGTAGGTGCTGGAGCAGGAACTGTCGCATTCGGATGGAAAGGCGGAATCGGAACAAGTAGCCGAGTTCTGCCCTCGAGCTTAGGTGGATACACCGTCGGGGTTTTAGTCCAGTCAAACTTCGGTGGTATTCTCCAAATCGGAGGAGCCCCAGTAGGGAGGGAGCTGGGACAGTACGCCTTCGCCAATCAGGTGGGGCACGACGACGAGTACGATCCAGACACAGATCTCCAAGAGTGGGGATCAATCATGATCGTGGTAGCCACTGACGCACCGCTATCGGACCGAAACCTTGAGCGTATTGCTCGACGAGCCATTATGGGCCTATCAAGGACTGGATCATATGCCAGTAATGGCTCAGGTGATTACGTGATAGCCTTTTCGACCTCCGAACAGGTGCGAAGATCCACTGAGGACGGGATCCACCGATATAGCGATCTTTCGAACAGTAACGTTAGTGCTTTATTCGAGGCGACTTTGGAAGCTACAGAGGAAGCTATTTATAACTCCCTTTTCATGGCCGAGTCCGTGACAAGCAACGGACGCACAATTCAGGCCCTTCCCATCGAACAAACAGTCGATATCCTCAGACGCTATCGGGTCATCCGTTGAGGAGAGCTAAGTGAGCAACTCCGCAGCCCTGACCGAGTTCGATTGGGACGTTCGTACCCACATCTATAGGTCATTTGCCGAGTCCGGTCAGGCACCCACACTCGGAGATATAGCGGCAGCAGCCCGCAGCACCGAGAACCGAGTGCAGGTGTCACTTCAGAAACTCTTCGAAGCTCACGAGATAGCCCCTCTGCCTGATGGCAGAGGCATATGGATGGCTAACCCGTTTTCCGGCATACCCACTGATTATGTGGTCACAACACCAGAGGTGACTTGTTACGCTAATTGTGCCTGGGACGCACTCGGAGTACCGGCCATACTCGGCACAGACGGCTGGACTCGCACAAAATGTGCCGAAAGCGGTACTGCACTCGAGTTCGGCATTCTAGACGGAATACTCGGTGGGGACGACGGGGTCATTCACCTTGTAACACCGTTGCGACGCGCTTGGGAAGACATCGGTTTCACCTGAGCCCACTACCTAGCCTTCCGGTCGGAAGGGCATTTGGATTCCTGGCTCAAGCGAACCGGTCATACCGGCGGCGAGACCATATCTTTCTCACAAATGTGGGCACTAGTGCAGCCATGGTACGCTGGTCGTCTCGCGCGCGAGTGGCGAGGAAGAGCAGCCGTGGACGCCCAGATTATCCTTGAGACATTAGGACTTACAGGACCTTTCTGGGATCTGAGCTGACAAGCACACCAGTACCGAGAAGGCGCCCAACCTCCTCTTCAGTATAACCCGCATCAAGAAGAACCGCACACGTGTGTTCACCCAGCATAGGAGCCGGAACTGATTGAACTTTTGGTATGGTCGAGGCAGTTGTCTCCTTCGTCGCCCCTGTGCCACGCCCCCACATCTTCACAGCGTTTCCGAGTGACCGAACCCGACCAGCAGTAGGATGCTCCGTTTCAACTACCATTGCTCGCGCAATCGTCTGAGGGTTCTCAAGCATCTCGCCGATAGAGGCTATTGGCCCAGCAGGCACGCCCTCACGAGCTAGCCGCTCAAGCCAAGTTTCGGTCGTTTCGGTCACCAGGTTCGAACCCAGTACCTCGGCTAGCTGATCTAGGTGTTTCATTCTACCAGCGTTGTCCTTGAAGCGCTGATCAGTAGTGAGACCTGGCATGCCAAGCGCACGCGTGAGCCCATGCCAGGTTGGGTCATTAGAAGCTCCTATGTTGATCCAACCGTCTGCTGTGCGGAACGCCTGATAGGGAGCCGCAAGTGGATGCGCCGACCCAAGTGGTCCAGGAGAGATCCCAGAGGCAAGTGCTATGGCGCTCTGCCAATAAGTCTGAGTTATACCTGCTTCGAACAGTGAAGTGTCTACTAATCGGCCTTCGCCAGTGCGCTCTCTTTCGAAGAGAGCTGATACAACTCCATAGGCAGCCAGTATTCCCGCAGTAACATCTGTTACCGGAGTCCCAACCTTCACCGGTTCACGGCGCTCAGCTTCACCGGTAACACTCATCAGTCCCGAATAACCCTGAGCTATCAGATCAAAACCGCCCTGTTGGGACATAGGCCCTGTCCGACCGAATCCAGTGATCTGGCAGTATACCAGTTTCGGATTCAACTCACTCAGTCCACTCCAGCCTAGGCCGATCTTTTCCATCGTCCCGACTCGAAAATTCTCTATCACTACGTCAGCCTCTTGCAGGAGCCGACGCACAATCACCACACCTTCCTCCGATCGAAGATCGAGCGCTACACTTCGCTTTCCCCGATTGAGCATCATAAAGGCAGCTGACTCTCCCCCAATGTTCGGTGGGATAAAGCCCCTCGTCCCATCGCCTTGGGGGAGCCGTTCAACCTTGATGACATCAGCACCCATGTCCGACAGCATGAGCCCGCAGACCGGTCCCGCCATGATGTGAGCCAACTCAATGACCCGAACGCCTGAAAGCGGCCCGGTCACGTTGGGAGCCTCCCCTTAAGAGATGTCCATCTCATGAGCCTGTAAAATCCGGGTCCCGCTTCTCAACGAAGGCGGTTCGACCTTCGACGTAATCGTCCGTTTCAAAGGCGTCGTGCGCCTCCTCCCGCTCCTCCTCTGTGAGCATCCTCTGCTCCATCAGACGGTACACAAACTTCTTGTGCCATCGGTTGACTAGTGGAGCACCTTCTGAAATTCGTGACAGAAAACTGTATCCCTTTTCCAGGATATCCGCGTCTGGCCACACCCGATTTACCAACCCAACCGCTAACGCACGATCAGCATTAATCAATTCCCCGGTCAGCAGGATCTCTAAAACAAAGTTAGGGCCTAAAATTTGAACTAAAGGCTCAATTTCATCATGAGACATAGTTAGTCCCAATCTGTTAATGGGAGCGCCGAATCGGCTTGATTCCGAGCAAACTCTAAGATCGCAGCAGGCCGCAATCTCGAGCCCTCCACCCACACACATCCCTTCAATGATTGCGACCGTAGGATGTCGGCAAGCGCGTATCGCCCTCATTCCCAGTGCGATCGCGTCTGAGTAATCACGAACATCGCGCGCGGATGAACGTTGCTCGGCGAAAGCACTTATGTCCGAACCCGCCGAGAACGCACGTCCGCCCGTCCCGCGAATCGCCAGTGCACGAATGTCGTCCCTCTCCGATAGAGTCCGCACAGCGGCGGCAAGCGCCAACCAGCCAGACATGTCCAGCACATTATGCTTTTTCGGATTATCCAGACGAACGGTCCCGATCCGACCTGTAACCTCAGCAACAACGCTCATCGGTAGAAAAGCTCCACCAGAGCCATTGGGACGATGGGCAGATATGTCACTAGCAATAGCATCGAAACCAAAACTCCGATAAACCAAAGGTTCACCTTACTAACCTCCCAAACATCCGCTTTCGCAACGGAACACGCCGTAACCAGAACCGATGCGACCGGTGGCGTCTGCTGACCAATACCTAGGTTGAGCGTAACAATCAGTCCGAAATGCACCGGATCGATACCTGCGGCCTGGACAAGTGGCATGACGATAGGGACGACAAGGATAATCGCGGCAGCAGAATGCAAAAAAAGGCCGATGCCCAAGAAAAACACGTTAAGGAGTAGCAGAATCGCCCATCTGTCCTGGGTCATGCCCATAATCCCCTCCGCTACCTGCTGAGGAACTCGCACCTCGGTCAGGTAATCACCAAGAAGGGCCGAAGCCGCCACAAGAAGCATGACGACCGCCGTTTGCTGCCCCCCCTCAAGCATAGCCCTTTTCAGCAAAGCCAAATCCAGTTCACGATAGACTAGGCCCCCGATTAGTACCGACGCCACCACTGCGAGTCCGGCCCCTTCCGTCGCGGTTACCCAACCCGAGAAAATCCCCCCAAGAATGATCAACGGGAGAGTGAGAGCCCAGCCAGCATCCCTGAAAGTTCGCCATACACGCCCTAGCTGAAACTCCTGCTCCCTTGGGAAGTCGTGTTTTCGAGCAAGGAAATAAGCAACTAGCATCATCAGGCCTCCACCAAGCACCCCCGGCACGATGCCTGCCACGAAGAGTTCGACGATCGAGGAGCCCGACATAACTCCGTATATGATCATTGGAATCGAAGGTGGGATGATCACTGCAAGCGTGGCAGAGGACGAAGTCACTGCTGCTGCGAACGCCTTCGAATACCCCTTCTCTCTCATTGCTGGAATTAGAATCGACCCCAGAGCCGCTACATCTGCCACAGCGGACCCACTGATCTCAGCGAAAAAGAGAGATGCACTGATGGTAACCATCGACAGGCCGCCACGGATGAACCCAACCACAGCTGAAGCAAAAGCGATAAGCCGTCGACTAATCCCAGACGCATTCATGATCGCGCCCGCTAGGATGAACAGAGGGATCGCTATCAATGGAAAAGACGTCGCGCCATCAAACATCACCAGAGCGGTGTTGGGGAGTGAACCAGACCCGTCCGGCCCTGTAAGCATTGCGACTACCGCAGCTATCCCAAGCGCGATCGCGATCGGGATACCGGCGACGACAAGCGCCAGAAGAAGTAGACCAATGGCGAGCAGGCTCACCGGTCGACACCCTCTGGATCGACGGCCACAAGCGTTCGTTCACCTGCAATAGTGTCTGTTCTCTTAACTGATCCCAATACGTCACCGATCGTCAGCAGCTGAGCCGCGATAAAGAGAACCGCACCTATCGGAATAACCGACTGCGCCAAAGACATAGGCACTGAAGGAAGAGAGACTAGAGAGGTCCCTCCAAGGACCGTCAGCACCCTAACACCAGCCCACGTCAGCACTGCGAAGAAGGAAATGGTACAAACCTCCCCGAACAGAACGAGAGCAGTGCGAGAAGTTCCTCGTAACCGATCAAGCAGCGTAGGCATACCTATGTGTGCTCGATTGAGCGCTGCTAACGCGGCACCGTAATAGGTCAGCCAAGCAAGAAGAATTGACGCAACCTCGTCGTACCAGATCAACGAGGCGCCTGACTTACGAAATATGACGCCCACCACAACCACTACGGCCAAAACTGCCATCAGGACGAGGACAATGACCTCTAATAGCTTTCTGAGGCTTTGCCTCAACGATTTAAGAGTCAGTTCGACCCCGCAGCGGCGGCCCGCTCAAGCAATGACTCACCTGAATCAACGGTCAAACCGAACTCCGTATACAGTTCAGCACTGGCATCCAGGAATGGCTTTCGATCCGGCTGGTTCACAAGAACTCCTGCCTCACGGATCTGGCCTACTAGCTCCGAGTCAAGTCGCTTAGCAGTCTCATGAACATAAACCTGAGTTGCTCGAGCCTCATCTTGCAGAATCAACTGAATCTCGAGGGGAAGAGAGTCCCAGCGAGACGGAGAGGCCACTAGATACGCGGGCGTGTAAACATGGCCTGTCAGCGAGAGGTAATCCTGCACTTCATAAAATTTCGACCCCCAGATCTGGGCTAAGGGGTTCTCCTGTCCGTCAATCACACCAGTCTGCAAGCCAATAAAAACCTCTGACAATGCCATTGGCGTCGGATTAGCCCCGAGTGCCTGGAAAAGCTTGAGCCGCCAGACCCCACTCGGCGTCCGAAGCTTGATACCTTCTAGGTCATCCGGCGTTTCGACTGGCTTCGAGCTATTGGTAACGTGCCGAAACCCATTCTCCCAAACAGCAAGAACCTGGTAGCCCGCAGCCTCCGCCAAGGGAGCGAGATCCGTCCATACAACCTCTTTTTCAATCGACTGCATGTGCATCCGATCACGAACTAGATAGGGCATCTCGAATAGGCCGAAGGCATCCACCTGTGAAGACATAATCGTGGACGGCAACGCGAAATCGACCGTGCCAAGTTTAATTTTCTGCAGAAGCAACTCGTCTCCACCGAGTTGGCTAGAGCCATAAGTCACTATCTCCCAGCCCTCTGGGAGCCGTTCGTTGGCACGTTTCGCAAACTCGTCAGCGGAGAGTGCGAACAAAGATCCTGGCTCCCCTACATGACCGAACTTCAGTTCTCGTGGTGACGAGGCATCTGAGGAACAACCTGACAAAAAGGCCGCACACACAGCCAAGGAAAACCACTGCAGGCCCGAGTGGAAACCGACTCCATTAATCATAGCACAGTGTCCTTGATCAGTGCCTCCATCGCAGCAGCCACCCCTCCGGCTCTGCTTATAACTCCAGCAAGCTGGAGGCCCATCTCCACACCCGCTAGCGTTCCTATTAGCTGCAACGGACCTAGGTCTCCGATGTGACCCACCCTGAAGACCTGACCTCGAAACGGGTCAAGTCCGGTTCCCAGTGACATGTCGAAACGATCTAGGATCAATGCACGAACCGCATCGGCATCATGCCCCTCGGGCACCAGGATGGCGGTAGCCGCCTGGCTCGCCTCCGACTCGTTTTGTGAGATGACATCAAGCCCCCATCCCTTAACTGCTGCTCGCGTCACGCGTCCGAACAATGCATGGCGCGCGAAAACATTCTCAAGACCTTCTTCTGCGAGCATAGCGAGAGCTTCTTCCAGGCCGAACATAAGGTTGGTAGCTGGAGTGTAGGGAAAGAAACCTCGTTCATTGAAACGCTTCTGATCACCCCAATCCCAATAAGACCTGGGCAGCTTCGCACCCTCATGTGCCTTCATGGCACGTGGACCGACCGCGAGGACAGCAAGGCCGGGCGGCAACATCATACCCTTCTGTGACCCACTGACGGTCACATCGATGCTCCAAGCGTCATGCTGTAGGTCCGTAACAGCCAATGATGAAACTGCGTCTACAAAGAGCATCGCTGGATGGCCTGAGTCACACATTGCTCTTCCGATCGACTCAATATCAGTCGTGACACCGGTCGAAGTCTCGTTATGCACGATGCAGACCGCCTTTATCGCAGCGTCTTCCTCCAACTGCCGAATAACCTCTTCGGGTCTCACACCTATGCGTGGGTTCCACTCGACCTGCACTACATCAATTCCGAACCGACTTGCTACTTTCGCCCAAGTCTGCGCAAAGAAGCCCTGCTCGAACAAGAGAACCCGGTCACCCGGTGAAAGCGTATTAGTAATAGCAGCTTCCCATGCACCGCTGCCGGAGGCAGGGTACATAAAGACGTCATGCTCGGTCTTGAAGAGACAACGGAGCCCCTCCAAAAGGCGAGCCGTAAGATCGGCGAATTCAGGGCCGCGATGATCTATCGTTGCCTTTGCCATGGCCTGAAGCACACGAGCAGGCGTGTTAGTCGGGCCAGGAAGCTGCAGGAAATGGCGTCCACTTTGATATGTCAAGGCGCACTCACTTAGATGCGACAGAGAAAGACGATCGGTACGTTGACAACGTCCAAGAACGGGCCAACATAGGGTCCGGTAACCGATCACACGAACAGATGGCGCTGACTCGACTCTCCCCAGGAGATTCAACTCTCGAACGAAAACTCGCGCGAGCTATTGAGGGCGAGGTCCGCTTTGATCGTTTGACACGCGGCCTGTACTCGACCGACGCGTCGCATTATCAAGTGGAGCCGCTCGGTGTAGTCTTTCCCCGCTCAGTCGGCGACGTCCAGGCCATCCTCGAAGTCGCACGCTCCAATGATGTTCCGGTGCTTCCCCGAGGTGGTGGGACATCTCAGTGTGGTCAGACGATCGGCCGAGCTATAGTGCTCGATACCCATCGACACCTAAACGGCGTGGGAACAGTAGAAGCACTCGGCTACGGCGAAGAATCTGGCATTGGATCCCAGGCCTCCTTTTCAGGCCGTATTGATGTAGAGCCCGGTGTCGTACTCGACCATCTGAACGCGGCTCTCACCCCTGGCGGCATCTGGTTTCCCGTAGACCCTTCGACGGGCAGCCGAGCCACGCTCGGTGGGATGGCAGGAAATAACAGCGCCGGATCGCGATCAATCCATTATGGGATGATGGTAGATAACGTGATCGACCTAGAAGTCATCCTCGCAGACGGGCGACGACTTTGGCTTGGCGACTCGGTCAGAACCGGTTGTGCCGACATCATCGCGGTAGAACGAGAGCGACTTCAGAGCCTCTATAGGAGTAACGAAGAAGAAATCCGTAAACGACAACCGCGAACGATGCGTAACGTCGCCGGATACAACCTGAACCGCATTGGCCCTGGCGCAGAGGCGCTGGCAAGGCTCCTGGTAGGGTCAGAGGGCACGCTCGCCTTCTTCTCGAAGCTTAGGCTGGGGCTTGCCGAGCTACCCAGAAAACGCGTTCTCGGTCTGTGCCACTTTCCGGACCTCATCCAAGCGTTGGACTCAGTCCAACACTTGGTCTCACTGGGCCCCTCCGCAGTAGAACTAGTCGACTCCAATGTCCTTACACTTGCTGCTGGGATACCAGACTTCCGATCTACCATTGCAAGGTTCGTCCGCGGCACTCCAGGAGCGCTTCTGCTCGTCGAATTCTCCTCGCCTGATCCAGGAGCGGAGTTGGAAAGAGAGCTAGGACACTTAGATGGCCTCATGACCGAAATCGGATATCCCTCATCCGTGACGAGTGCGATCACATCCGCTGAGCAGGCTGCTATCTGGAATGTAAGGAAGGCCGGACTGAACATTGTGATGTCTATGGCTGGACATCGAAAACCGATCTCTTTCATCGAAGACTGTGCAGTGCCACTCGAACATCTCGCCGAGTACGCCATGGAGGTCAACGCGATATTCCGACGTCATGGTACAGATGGTACATGGTACGCTCACGCTTCCGTGGGATGTCTTCATGTTCGTCCGGCTCTCAACCTTCGAGACCCCGAGGACATCGCACTTGTCCGCCGAATTGCGGAAGAAACGCACGAGGTAGTGCGGCGCTTTGGAGGGACTCACTCTGGTGAGCACGGCGACGGTATCCTTAGATCTGAATTTCTTCCGGCGATGGTCGGGGAGCAGGTGACCCGTGCGTATCGGGAGGTCAAAGACACCATGGATCCCCTTGGCATCCTGAACCCAGGAAAGATTGTCGACGCGCCAAAGATGGATGAGCTTTCGCTCTTCCGGTTCCATCCTCAGTACGATGAACAAAGAGCTGAGAAGGTGCTGCCTACTGTTCTAAGCTGGGAACCAGGAGGCCTACTCGGGGCAACCGAGCGGTGCAACAACAATGGCGCGTGCAGAAAGACGGACCCGGGTATCATGTGTCCGTCGTTTCGTGCAACCCGCCAAGAACAGCACTCGACCCGAGGGCGGGCTAACGCTCTCCGATTGGCACTGAGCGGACAGCTCGGAGACAGCGGATTGGATTCCCCCGAGATGGTCGAGGCGATGTCACTATGCATCTCCTGCAAAGGATGTGCGCGTGAATGTCCGGCAGGTGTCGACATGTCCAGAATGAAGATTGAATGGCAGCACCGACGAAACAGGGTCACCGGCATTCCACTTCGCGAGCGATTGTTGGGTGCCCTCCCACGGATCGCTCCTAGAATAGCAAGGCTATCACGGCTTCTGAACTTGGCCAGCGATCTGCCTGGGAAACGGCTTCTGGGCCTAACGCCGAAGCGGCGGCTACCGCGCTGGTCAGAGCAGGCCTGGCGAGACCAAGAACTTGAGTCGGTAGCATCCTCTATCAAATCCGATGAGGAGCAAGGAAGCGCAGGGATCAAGGCAGACTCGACTAAGCCACAAGTAGCGCTGTTCGTGGACACCTTCTCTAGGTGGTTTGAGCCAGAGATCCCTCGAGCGGCAAAGAACCTATTGGAGGCTTCCGGGGCCGACGTTATTCCGCTTCGATCGGAACCCGGGGAGCGTCCTCTGTGCTGCGGACGAACGTATCTCAGCGCAGGCATGGTAGATGAAGCAATCCATGAAGCCGAGCGCTTAGTTAATGCAGCACGCAAGATGACATCCGGCGATATCAAGATTGTCGGGCTCGAGCCTTCTTGCCTCTACACGCTCCAAGACGAAATACCCGCACTCCTAGACAACACCGAAGCGCACCGACTCGCCGAGCTTTCGGTAACCCTAGAGGATTATCTCGATCAAGCATGGGAAGAAGGACGAACAATATCTTTCAATAGCCAAGCCTATGAGGGCCCGGACGGAAAACCGCTCCGCATACTCAGACATGGGCACTGCCATCAGAAAGCTTTCGGAGGTGTTCCCGCAGTGGATCGGATGCTCGCTCGACTACCCGGCGTCGAGGCAACAGCGATTGAATCTGGTTGTTGTGGAATGGCAGGAGCCTTCGGATACCATGCTGAGCACTATGAAACCTCAATGGCGATCGGAGAGCTGGACGTCTTGCCTCAGGTGAGGGCAGCGGAAGACGATGTGCGAATCATAGCAGACGGAACTAGCTGCAGAGCACAGATCGAAGACGGGACAGGCCGGAATGCAACCCACGCGGCCATTTTACTCGCCGAAGGACTCGAGACGTAAAAGAGTTTCACCAATAGCTCTATGCCATTCTAGTCGAGTTTGAGCACTCAGTAATTGGGGGATCACTTTCCAATCTCACCTCCTGAGAATGGAGTGCACTACTCACGCCAAGCATCCATCCAGCGAGTATAGTGAACCACTACTATCCCAGCCCTTTCTAGAATCTCGACACCTGTGGGATCCCGGTACAACTCTCGAAAAAAGACGTACGAAATATTCGCTTGAATTATCAGCTTGGCACACACGGCACACGGACTAGCTGTGATGAAGGCAACCTTGTCCCGCAGATGTCCTGGTGACTTTACAAGCGCGTTCATCTCTGAGTGAATGCATCCACACTTTCCTGCCCTATCCGAGTCACACCTGTTAGGGAAGCCTCGTGCGTTACCGTTGTATCCGATCGCAACCACGTGTTCGAGACGTGAATCGGTGATGACGGTGCCGACCTGCAAACGAGCACAAGTCGACCTCTTCGCTAGCTCTTCCGCCATACGCATGTAGACCTCGAAGAGGGGCGGACGGTCCACCGGAACCTCCGCAGTGTCAGCGGTCGAGTGCATTTCATTCTCGACTAAATCGCCTTTCACCCTCTTAGCCACATTGAGTGGGTGCACGTTTTCCGGCACGCCATCCTTAAACGTCAGCGCCAACGGAGTCCACCCATAAACACACGAGCCTGAAGCGACTCTACCGGTGCCCAAGCATCTGTCAGTGGAGTCCCCGCCGCAGGCACCGGCGATACGACCCATGACGCGTCTAGCGGATCGAGCACAACTTCAGACTCCGCCCCCAGCACAATAAGGTTTTGAGTTGCCTCCGGATCGCCTGAAGACTCCGTCATATAAATTCGGGTCGCAGGAAAAACAGATTCGAGTGTGGTTCGAAATCGAGCCAAGAAAGCGGTGCCCTCTCCCGCTAGAGGTGAAAGAATGTTCGCCATAAACACACCTCCAGTCTCAAGTCGTGCTCGCATGTCAACCAGCGCTTCTCGTGTGACCATCGTCCAGGGGACCGTCAAGAGATGATCAAAGACATCGAGATAGACGAGGTCATAACGGGTACTCCCAGAACGCAGAAACGTCCTCGCGTCTTCATGTTGCACCCTGATAGCGGGTCGTTCTCGCTCACCGAACGCGAAGTACATTTGCGCTAGCTCTGTCACCTTTGGATCAATCTCCACCACCACGATCTCCATTACCGGGCGCGCCTCCTGCATCGCGACTGGTACGGTGAGAGCAGCACCCCCGAGCACTAAGGCACGATCGACCTGGTCTATCCACAGGTTCAGCATATCCAAACTCGCCGAAGCATACACATGGGCGGGAGCGCCAGAATCAACGAACTCAGCCGAAGACGAGCCTCCATTCTGCCATAGCTCCCTAACGATCCGGCCATCCGTCCAAGGCCGCTCAGTTACTGCCACGGCCGTGTATAATGTCTGCCCCGCATAGAGCGTATCAGGCGGCGACCCGGAAGCTAGCACCCCGAGGATTGGAAGTCCGATTACCGCCACTAGGGTTCGGCCGCGTTGCGATCGCCCACCTAATATCCTTCTGGATGCAGCCGCCATCAGCATTAGTGCTCCGGCAGTAACACCGAGGAGGACCGATAACGGCATGATTGGGAGCAGAAAGAAACCGGTCACAAACGATCCTATGATCGATCCAGCTGTCGCAGAGGCACTTATATCCCCCGCCCGTCGTCCAACAGAGTCCAAATCGTCCGTATCGGCTTGAACTAAATATGGGACTACCGCCCCCAAACAAAGAACAGGTGGTGCGAAAAGCACCAAGGCACTAACTAGCGCGCCAGGTATAAAACCAAAGATTTCGCGAGCCAGCCACGGGAAACTTGACCCAATGACAGGAAGGACTCCCGTGATCGAAGCTGTCGCGAGCACGCTTGAAAGTGGCACCCGACCTGCATCCGCCAGTCGGCCACCTATATGATTCCCAGCAGCGAGCGCCGTAAGAATGACACCAATGACGGCAGTCCAAGGCACTACCGAAAGCCCAAATACCGGCGCAATCAGGCGAGCCCCTGCAATCTCTATTGCAAGAACCGCAAAACCCGACCCGAATGCGAGGGCGAAGAATCCGAGGCGTCGTGACATGATGGCTAGGATAGTCGGGTAGCCGAACTCATCACGTCCAGGATCTCTATGAGAGTCGTGCGCCCCCGATCCCTGGCGTACCAAGCTCTGATCACCTTATACCGATCAGCCGAAGACATCGAAAGTCCTTCGGCGCGGACCCAAGATTGGATCTCTGTAGGTCGAGGGCCCCACCAACCGATCTCTTTGAAATGTTCGTCATAGAATATCACGATCGGAATTGACCGGCTTCGTCCGTCGCTCAGATGAGTATCCATGAGGTCCGGATTATCGTCCCGACCCAAGACACGAAGATCCCAACCCACGCGCTCAGCAAGTCGCGCGATCACGGGAAGCGTGTTCACAGCGTCTCCGCACCAGTCCTCGGAAAGTGCTAGGAGGTTCCACACTCCACTAGTCCTCATTGCCTCTTCAACGACTTCCACCGGCAACCGAGCTCTCTCATACACCGCGCGCCACATATCACGATGTTCTTTCGCACTATCGAGAAACTGAAGGAATGTGGACGCGTCATCGAAGCGTTTTTTGTTCACGTAGCCTTTCCGGGATTTCGCATCGCTTCACTTGTCATGCACTGCCACGACACCCTGATGGCTCTTTTCATCGCGAAACACTCTAGAGTTCCAAATCGTCGTGCACCAATTCTGCTGAAATCTCACTGACCCCCGTCAACCTAGAGAGCACACCTGGCTCCACACTTAAGCGCTTACCTCTAATTAACACAGGGGCTCAGCTCGACTGGCTTGCCTTCTTAGCGGCCTTTTTTCTCTGATTAGGGTCCAGAATCCGCTTCCGAAGTCGAATCGCATCTGGCGTAACCTCAATCAACTCGTCGTCTTCGATAAACTCAAGAGCAAGCTCAAGTGTAATCTTCCTGGGCGGCTCTAGCTTAATATTCTCATCCGAGGCTGTAGTTCGCATATTGGTGAGCTTCTTTTCTTTACTGACGTTTACATCCATGTCGTCGGTTCGGACGTTCTCCCCCACAATCATTCCCCCATAAGTTTCGTCTCCGGGGCTCACGAATAGGGTGGCGCGCTCTTGCAAGCCAAACAGAGCGAAGCCGACCGCCTTTCCGGGCCGATCCGCGACCAGGACCCCGCGGGTTCGCCCTTTTAGTGGGCCCGCCCAGCCACCCCAGTCTTGAAAAGTATGATGAAGAATGCCTTCGCCGCGTGTGTCTGTCATGAACTCAGAACGGTACCCGAAAAGCCCCCTCGCCGGAATCTTGAAACGAAGCCTCGTAGTACTCGATTCCCCCATCGGCTTCATCTCCGTCATCGCACCCTTCCGCGAGCCAAGCTTTTCTATAACCGCCCCTACCATCTCAGACGGAACCTCGATCACTGCCTCTTCATATGGCTCCCGTAGCTCTCCGTCTTCGTCTTTGCGCGTGATCACTCGAGGCCGGGACACCTGGAACTCATACCCCTCTCTCCGCATAGTCTCCATGAGAATCGTGAGGTGTAACTCACCCCGGCCACTTACAGTGAATGTATCGGGCTGCTCCGTGTCTTCCACACGAAGTGATACGTTTCGCTCAAGTTCCTTGTAGAGTCGCTCCCGCAGTTGGCGGGTCGTTACATACTTACCCACCTGCCCTGCAAACGGGGAATTATTAACCGTGAAGTCCACGGAGAGAGTCGGCTCTTCAACAGCGATCCCTCTGAGTCGTTCTCTATGTTCGGGGTCGGTCACGGTCTTGCCAATCTCGACGCCCTCTAGTCCCGCCAATGCCACTATGTCTCCGGCCTCAGCTTCCTCAACTTCAATCCGCTCCAAGCCACTAAACGTGTACAGCCTTGAAACCCTTGCTCGCTCTGATGCCGAGGAGTTCTTAACCATCCCAGCACCTCCTAAGTCCAGGAGCATCACCTCCTCTCCTACTCGGACCGAACCCCGCTCTACCCGACCAATGGCGATTCTCCCCACATATGCTGAGTGGTCGAGCGTGGACACGAGCATCTGAAACGGTCCGTCCTCATCTACCTTCGGCGGCGGGAAGTAGTCGACGATTGTATCAAATAGCGGGGTCAGATCAACACCCGGTTTGTGAACATCGTACGACGCCCAACCCGCGCGACCCACAGCATAGAGAAAAGGTGCGTCTAGTTGCTGGTCAGTCGCCTCAAGGTCCATGAAGAGTTCAAGGACCTCGTCATGAACCTCATCCGGCCTCGCATCTCCGCGATCCACTTTGTTGATCACAACCAGAGGAAGCAGGTCCAGTTCCAAGGCCTTGCGGGTCACAAATCGAGTCTGCGGCATCGGCCCCTCCGCAGCGTCTACCAACAACACGACTCCGTCTACCATCCGAAGGACCCTTTCAACCTCGCCACCGAAGTCGGCGTGGCCCGGCGTGTCGACAATATTGATCTTCACATCGTTCCAATGGACGGCGGTGTTCTTAGCGAGAATGGTTATCCCCCGCTCTTTCTCAAGCGGATTCGAATCCATCACCCGCTCCTCAACCGCCTGATTTTCGCGGAAGATTCCCGCTTGACCGAACATCTGGTCGACTAAGGTGGTCTTCCCGTGGTCAACGTGCGCGATGATCGCGATGTTGCGAATAGCCATGGATCTTCAGACACGGGCGTTCAAGTGGGCAGCACAGAAAGCTAATCGAGCCTTGCCGTCCACAGTACTGGGGGGACCTGATCACCCCCGTACTGTGGACCTCCTTCGCAAGCATGAGACCCCTAACGCTAGGTCACAGATCAAGCGCTCCGCTAATCCCCTCGGTCACCCAAGAGAGGAACCCCACGCACTGCTGCATCCCAACTCTCCTCAAACTCAGCACGCGCAGGATCGCCGGTCCTTGGTCGCCGAATCGCCTCCGAAACAAACGCCAGCATGATACCGATCATGCCACCGATCATTGCACCCAGGACGGTCATGAACACAAGCCGCCGTGGATCGTTGAGAGGCGGGAAGAATGGGCTCTGGAGTACTGTAATCACAGGCGTGTCACGAACCTCGGTGATTCGGGCCTGCTCATAAGACTGCACCATCGTCGTCAGTACAGATTGGCGGAGCCCTACCTCCCTTCGTAAACCATCGTGCTGGAAAGTCAACATAGGAGAGTTTTCCCACTGACGATTAGTCTCAAGGAATGACCGGAGATTGCCCTCGGCCTCCTCCAAGTTGGCCTCAGCCTCCTCCACACGTGTCTCTATGAACACACGTTCAGAAGCAGCCTGGGACTGACGTGTATCCATATTGAACAGGGCTACCTCTGTAAGTAGCTCTTCCGCGATTTTCACCGACAGATCCGGCCACTCCGTCTTGACCGAGACCGTTACCGTTCCTGTCTCTCGACTGGTCGAAACAGAAACAGCCTCTGTTCGAAGCCACTCTAGGACTTCTTCATCCCTGAGCGCTTCACTGTCCTCATCTATCTCGAGCAGGTCTTTCAGCTTTAAGATGCCCACTTCGTGCACAGCGAAAGGTTCGTCAGATACACTCGTCAGAATCTCTCTAGAAACAAGTAACTCCTGATAGAACTGCGGACTTGCTTCATCAGCGACCCCTCCCCCGACATTCACGCCAAGCTGGCCCGCCAGCGCCGCTAGCTGTGAGTTTCCGCCTTGCTCCGATCCCTGCGGCCGGAACGCTGCGCTTGTCGTGTAGGTCAGAGGTTGAACAAGTGCATAGACTGCGGCTAATGCACTCACAAATAGGGTGAAGACCACGACCGTTCCCCTGCGACGTACAAGGACCGCCATGATCTCCCAAAGAGAGATCTCGCCGTCGTTGGTCTTTCGAACGGGTGTTAGCGTTTCGAAGTCGGACATCGGGAAATGGAGTAGGGCCTAACCGAACGCTATGTAAGCGTCCGATTACGGTGGTGTATACGGCCAGATTATCGCAGTCGTTAGTGTCAACAGCAAGCAACTTCTTACAAGCGGTGAGCTTCCTCGGGCACCAGAGACTGACTGACTGACTGACTGACTGCTGAGTTGCTAACTGATCATTTAACGCAAACCGATCTCCGACCATTGTCTTTTCCGAGTAGGTCAACTTGGCCGTTACATGGCTCGCATCCAGTCAGTCTCCCATAACCCAGGAGAAGATCAAGGGCGCCACTATAGTTGCATCCGAATTGATCTCAAATCTTGGTGTCGAGGGTGAAAGCTTCCCCCACGAGATCTTCTCATTCGCGGGCGCTCCGGAGTACCCACCGTAAGACGGCTGTGCATCCGTGACCTGACAGAAATAGTCCCAATGTGGAACGTCACGACGAAGGTCTTGAATGATGCATGGCACAGCACAAATCGCGAAGTCTCCTGCAATTCCTCCGCCCAGCTGGAAAAACCCCACTGACGGAGCGTCACCGGCACCGTGGTTCTCCTGATACCACTCGATTAAGGACTCGAACTGCTCCGTTCCCGACTTCACACACGAATGGTCGGGAAGATTTCCCATCATGACATTAGCTGTGAAAATATTGCCCGTCGTGGAATCCTCCCACCCGGGCGCGTAGACCGGAATCCCGGCCTTCTTAGCTGCGAGGACCCAGGAGTTCTCTGGCGCGATCTGAAAGTGGCTCTCTAGCTCGGGGTCGCAGAGAATCTCGAAGAGGAACTCCGAGGGCATCTTACGTTCTTCCAAGGCGGAAGCACGTTTCCAAGAATCGAGAAGACGTCCCTCTATATGACGCATGGCTGTCTCCGGAATGCATGTGTCCGTAACTCGATTCATACCCCTTTCGTACAAAAGGCGCTCGTCAACGTCCGACAGGTCACGCCAAGACGGAACTATCTCGTAATCTGTTCCCGCAACCAGATTGAAAACGTCCTCCTCTAGATTCGCTCCCGTGCACGAAACCGCGTGCACCTTCCCGGCACTGATCATGCGAGCGAGCGAGACACCTATTTCGCCTGTAGACATCGCCCCGGCGATTGCCACAAGCATCTTCCCGCCAGCCTCTACGTGTGATTCATACGCCTTCGCAGCTTCTACGAGCTCTCGCGCGTTGAAGTGCAGGTAGTGCTTTGACATAAAGTCACGAATAGCGCCCAACTGCATCACTCCTCTATGAACCCGATAATTGACTCAGACTAATTCCCCTTACGTAGGACACGGCCCGGTCGCTGACCCGTAAAAGCACCGTCCGAAACAACGGGCACTCCGTTCACAAATACATGAACCATGCCCTCTGAGTAGTGGTGGGGATCCGTGTACTCCGCCACATCACGGACCTTTTCCAGGTCAAATACTACTATATCCGCAATAGATCCCTCCTTAAGCATTCCCCTCTCCGGCATTCGGAAAACCGCCGCCGGCAAAGACGTCATGCTCCGAATCGCGTGAGCTAGGCCGACCGTACCTTTTTCTTTGACGTACAGGCGCAGCTTACGAGCAAACGCTCCATAAGTCCGCGGATGCGGGACACCTTCTCCCATCTGGACGAGGCCACCATCCGACGATGTGATCGTCCACGGCTGGACCATAAGCGTCTCCACATCATCATCATGCATGTTGTATGAGACGATGCTCACACCACCACCTCTGATCAGCTCGACCGCCGTATCGATAGGATCCTGCCCCCTCTGTTCCGCTAGTTCACTAAGGAGACGCCCTTCGATCGTCGGGTCGGGCTGGTATCGGCGAAACTGAATTCGATCTGCTCCACCCCTACGTTCCAACCCCGCCTCCATACCCTCACGTATACGGGCCATTGTCTCCGGATTAGCCATCCGAGTTAGCAGGGCATCACGCCCACCCGCCTGCGACCAGCGCGGCAGAAGAGCTGCTTCCAGACCAGTCGCTGACGCTGTATACGGATATTGGTCAGCAAAAACCTGGACCCCCTCTTCACGAGCTCGATCAACTCGGCTGACTATTGCCCGACCAAATCCCCAGACCAGCGGCCCCAGCGCCTTCACGTGCGTTAGAACAACTGGGAGCTCCGCTACCCGACCTACATTGATGACCTCATCAACCGCTGCAATCAATCCAACGCTGTAAGTCGACTCGTCTCTGTAGTGGCTGGTGTAGGTTCCACCGTAACGGGCCACATCTCTGGCCAGTTCTTCTATCTCCTCCGGAGGCGCATAGCTCCCAGGCACATAGAACGTACCGGATGACAGACCCCACGCGCCCTGCTCCATACCAGCGATCACGAGAGAGCGCATGCGCTCCATCTCTGCGGCCGACGCATGTCGATCCTCACTCCCTACCACCTCCCTACGGATCGAGCCATGAGGTACCAACTGAGCCACGTTCACGCCTAGTCCCTCGGCTAGGAGCATCTCCCGCTGTGTAGCCTGATCTACAGGCCCTCCTCCGTCAGGATTCACGAATACAGTGGTCAAGCCCATCGCTAACAGTGGCTCTGCGTGGTTCAGCCCAAGCCAAGGAGAGGCCAAAGCCGATCCGGCGTGAGAGTGTACATCGATGAAGCCCGGGGTCACGTAAAAACCACTCGCGTCGATTACCCGGTCCGGTCTCAGGTCGGCGGTATCTCCTATTCTAACAATTCGATCTCCCTCTATCGCAACGTTGGCATACTTCCATGGATTTCCTGACCCATCAAGCACACGCCCATTTTCGATTACAGTTACCCTGTCCTGTGCTCCGACTGGCGCGAAGACCAAGCCGACCGCGAAGATAGACGAGAAGAGCACTCCTCGAGTGCGATAATTGCAGGTCATGGCCCAAGAGTCTAAGGGGGAGATCTTGTACTGTGATTCAGTAGGAACCTACTCCCAGGACCATGCTCAAGGCGAATTGCAACACCTCGACAAGTACGAGACCCGCTGGATGACCGACCCAGATCTCTTCAATTGGTCTAGGTTACTTCTGTTAGCGGACACAAAGCCCCCAAGACGAATCATACGGTCGTCTCTCCATCGATTCTGATGACGCTTTCGATCCCCCCATTAGACCCGGCTCTTCCGGGCCTCTGCATCGCACAACGCGCGCTTCCCGAGCCCTTCTTGCTCGAAGGGGGCCGCGTGCGCTTAGCAGGACGTCAAACAAGGTGCGGGGGAGAGGCCCTCCTCTGCGACGAGAAAGGTCAAGTAAGCTTCACTCTCAGTTTGCAGGCGCCGAATCTAGGGCGAGCCGCCAATCTAGTTCTATACCCCGGAGTCGCCCGAAGAGACTTTGTAAGTAGTAGGGGTGCGACATCCGAAGCACTCGTCGCGTCCAGAACCCTCCCGATGCTCATATGGCAACTCTCCGGGTCTGCTACACGAGCTAGCCGCATCCGCCTCAAGCTTTCGACCTCGACTATGCTTCCAGAGGTGGAGCATAGTGAGGATACCGTGACCATCCGCACCCAGGGAAAGTTGGCTCAATTTCGGATCGAGCCTTCGCCCACAGAGATCCAGATCGAAGCAGCCGGAGGAGCGGTCGACATCTATATAAAACTGTCAGACGCTGAGACCCATGCGCTGGCCTTCGCCTTTGGAAATCCCGAAGAAGCCAAAGTTGGCATGCGTGCGGCATCACACCTAGAGGGGCATGCACTGCGCGCAGCAGAGGGGCCCTACGGTGCTCTTCGCGTAAATACCGGGATCACGGATGTAGATGAGGGAGTAGCGTGGGCACTGTCACGCACATTCGGTCTGGTATCGGAACATTCATCGGCAGCCCTGAATCTAGGACTCGCGGCCTTAGCCCTCGGACACCCCAACGTCACAACTAGGGCGTTAAGGCACCTACAGAACACAAACTTTGTCGCCGCAGGTCTGCTAGCGGCGAGAGTGGGCTTGACTAGTGGAGACACCAAAGTCGCCGCAGACCTCGCTGAACGCCTTCTAGATGAAGCAGACACAATCGAGTCCGACTTATTGCCACTCGCTGCTGGAAGCCTAGCCGAGGCACTTCACTACGGTGCGACAGCAGAAGTTATAGAATCACTCCGAAAAATGAGTCTCCTCTCCCCTGACCCAATCCCGATAACACCTTCAAGCCCTCGAGGGACTCGCCT
>DLTN01000088.1:0-8241 GCA_002500925.1 Gemmatimonadales bacterium UBA7835
AACGTGTCTGGTAAGGTCAACATCATATCCTTCTTGGGAGACTCTCCGAAGATCACAACCCGGAACTATGCGGCGGCCGAGGTCGGCCAAGACAGGATTGGCGCCACGCTGTGGGAGCAACCACACAAGTACATCGAACACTCAGCTGTAATGTTCGCCGACCGGATCGAGACTCCTTTGCTCATGCTCTCAGGCGAAGGTGATTGGAACGTCCCCGCTACAAACCAAAGAGAGATGTACTACGCAATGCGGCGTCTTGGTAAAGAAGTCGTTTGGGTCCATTACAGCGCAGGCGGACACGGGGCAGGGAGGGCCAGTACTCAAGACGATTTCGCTGACCATTGGCAGCGCATGGTCGACTGGTTCGCCGAGCATTTTGATCCAGAGGAGTAATTGGTCCAGCGATTCTTTACTGCCAAACGACTCCGTAGTCGTCACCGTGGTTGCTGGATCCACCCCAGAATGACCCGTTTGCCCAGTCAAAATAGATGGCATTGATGGGCCCTGATGTTCGTTCGCTGAGCATCAGGTCGTAGCCCATAGACTGAAGTTCAGTCTGCACCCATGGGGGCGTCGCGTTCTGAACAAGGAGGCGCCCTGGACTGGTCGCGTGCTCTCCGAAGGAGCCTCGCATCTGCATGGAGTTGATGTTCGCAGCCTCCACTGCCTGCTGCACGTTCATGTCGAATTCGACCATGTTCAGGAAGAACTGGACGAGGTTTTGATCTTGTGCGTCACCGCCCTGCACGGCGAATGACAGGTACGGACGCCCATCTTTCAGTGCCATGCCCGGAGTGAGTGTCGCTCTCGGCCGTTTTCCAGGTTGAACCACGTTAAAGGGACCGTCCACCTCGTTCACCACGAATGACTGAGCTCTTTGACTCATCCCAATGCCCGTGCGCCCAGCTATGACCGCCGGGATCCAACCACCCGAGGGAGTGATCGATACGACCCAACCACTTTTGTCGGCCGCCTGGATCGAGGTCGTGCCTTGGTAAAAGTCGTCCAGAAACTCATCCATCTCACTTGAGCCCTCGGGATCGGTCACGACCTCACCCCCGCCGGACCAACGTTCGAGTAGCTCTTCGAAAGGGTTTTCTTCGTCTTGGAATGGGTAGGGATCTCCAGGTCGCACATTAGCGTTGTTGCGCTCTAGGTCCATCTGAGCTGCCCGCTGCTGAGCGTAGTCTTTGGAAAGCAGGCCTTCGAGTGGCTCTTCCGGGGGGAAATACGGGTCGCCGTAGTAAAAGTCACGGTCAGCGAATGCCATGTTCATCGCTTGGTATAACGTGTGAATGTACCTCGTGCTGTTGTAGCCCATCGACTCTAGATCGAAGTTTTCGAGGATGTTGAGCGTTTGGTTCATCACGGGGCCCTGCACCCATGGCTGGAGCTTGTATACCTCAATACCCCGATAGGTCGTCATGACCGGATCCTCGATGTGGACCTCCCATCGATCGAGGTCTGCCATCGTCACCGAGGACCCCTGCTCACGGGCTCCGCGGACGTATTCCTCAGCTATATCGCCGCGGTAAAACCGGTCGTAGGCCGCCATGATTGCATCTTCGCGTGACGCACCTTGAGCGAGTGCGTCCGCCTCTGCCTCGACCAATTTGCGCAGAGTGCTACCGAGATCTTCCTGAACGAAGATCTCTCCAGCTTCCGGTCCGTCTCCTCCATCGGGGAAGAAAACCGAGGCTGTGTAGGGCCACTCCTTCATTCGTTCTGCCTCACCTTGGATCTGACGCGAGGCACCAGCCTCTACAGGGTATCCCTCGGTCATCTCGATTGCCGGAGCGAGGACATCGGCTAGCGAAAGCTTGCCCCACTCTGCGACCATGGTGATCAGCCCCCCTGGGGTACCAGGTGTAATCATCGCATCGACTCCGTACTCTGGTGGGAATTCGTAGCCTTTATCCCGGAAATACTCAGGCGTAGCTCCGGCTGGTGCTGCACCGAGCGCGTTTAGCGCGATGACACGTTTTTCTCCCGGGTGGTAGATGAGTGCCTGCGTTTCACCGCCCCAGGAGAGTACGTCCCACATTGTAGCAGTTGCTGCGAGCATAGCTGCTGCTGCGTCCACTGCATTACCGCCTCGTTGGTACATCATCGAACCGGCCGTCGCGGCCATAGGCTTACCCGTAATGGCGATCCAGTGTTTGCCGTGGAGGACGGGTTTTTGGGTGCGCTGAGCGGTCGCTCCGAGTGGGGTGACGAGTAGCACAGCGAATGCGATCAGGATGAGGCGTTTCATAGTTTCCCTCTAGTGGCTAGACCGAAGAACTAGCCTGCGCAGGAGACGGTGTGGGTTGATTCGAGGATGTGACCCGACTCAATCATGACGGGTTGCAGGGCTTCTTGGCCCATGAAGGCCTCAAGTGCTTCAACAGTGGGTGTTCGAATAATGAGAATACACTTGGATTCATCCGTTACGGTATGACCGACGTAAACCAATTCAAAGCCGGCATCTACGAGGAAGCCACTCGCTTTGTCGAAAGCTGATTTCCAATAGGCGTAAGGTTTACTGATGTCGAATGAAATTACGTTGGTGACCATTCGATCACGTCTCCTGTGAATTTGAATACGCGGATGAAGTCATGTTTGCTGAGGATATCCCAGTTAGCTCACCGGAGGTGGGCTAACCTTCATGATGAACAGCCCCTCGCGGACGCTCGTGAAGATGACTAGTCCATCCTCAAAGAACGGATAATTACTCCACGCGCCGCTTTCTCCCGAGCTGTGACCTGGGTCGTTGTTGTTGTAGGGGGCGCTATCGAAAAAGGCGACCTCGTGAGGGTTTGCTCGGTCGCTGATGTCGAGGACTCTAAGTCCACTGCCGTAGTTCGACTGATACATGCGGTCTCCCACCACGTAGAGGTTGTGATCGGAAGCCATTACCGGCCCGATGTACTCGTTAGCCAAGATCGGGTCATCGAGTTCGGTAAGATCCCAGACTAGGGTTCGAGTTCCCTCCACGCTCCCGGACAGTTCGTCGGTCTCGTCATTCATGTAGAAGTAGCGCTGCTCCTCATCGAACCAACCTTGGTGGGCGTATGCCACGTTTGGATAACCCATCCTCGCAACCGTTATCGGGTTCGACTTGTCGGTGACATCGGCGATGTTGATCTCCGATTCATTCGAGCCGACACAGATCTGTCGATCGTGGTAGCGTTCGTCCGGTCCTTGGTAGACTAGACACTGCGCATCATGCGTGGCTCCGCGCGCTCCCGCGCTCTCGGTATCGTGGTAGCATCCTGCGAATACTGGGTTGACCGGATCCTCGACGTCGACCATGTGCAGCCCACCACCACAAGACCTCCCACCGGCACTCGCACCCACGATGTATAAGAACTTGGATGCCGTGTCAGCGACCACGTTGTGGGCGCTGAACACTTCTCTGTACGTCATGTCCGGCTCGAAATCCACGGCTTCATCACCGACCTCACGAAGGCGGGTCAGGTCAAAGACTTGCATCCCGTGGGCACCGGCTCCATCTGATACCACGTATGCGTGTTCACCGATCACCTTGACGTCACGCCATACAGAGGGTGGCGATCCCACGGTTCGGGGGAGGTTCCCAACGAGCTTCGGTCCCGAAGCGTCTGTCACATCTACGAACGATATTCCATCTCGACGGGCGACCAGAGCATACCGACTTCCGTTAGCCTGATCTGTCCAGCCCCAGATGTCGTTAACCCAAACGCCTCGCTCTCCACCCAGATCATCGACGGGCATATGGGAGATCAGTTCCATGTTGGTGCAAGGAAATTCGGTCATCTGTCCACTGTCACATCGGTCTCCCTGACTTAGGGTTGATCCGATTCGATAGATCTCACCTGTCAAGACGTTATCGGCTGACCAACCGCTCTGATCTCGAACAAGGGTCATCGCCCGGCCTTCGCCGAAGTCGCGGGTTGGCATTGATACGACGGCTCGGTTGCCTGCAGAGGCGACGGCATAACCGAATCCGAGGGGCCAAGACGCACCAGACGTATCGTCTGGGTCGAGTCGCTGCGGGTTATCCCAAGTTCCCCCAGCGCTGAGGGTGAACCTGAAAACTCGGCCGTTGCGACGCTGTATCCCGGGTGCACCGACCCAGAGTTCATCCCCAACGAGGTCGAGCGAGAAGCCGAACTGAGATCCATCAGCATCTTCTGGCGCACCAAGAGTTTCGGTGTGAGACCAAGCGCCGTTGCCTGATCGCTCTAGCACCGCTACGGATGCCGTCCCTGGCGCACCAATCAAAGCTTGGCCATTTGTGAGAACCATACTGGTTCCTGCTTGAGCGCTCTCATTGCTGGCGGCACCAACCAAATCGATTTGCTTGGCTTCACCCCATTGACCGTTCGCTAAAACTGACGTGGCATAGACTGCCCCACGTCGATCGTCTGAGGTTGGAGCACCGACAAGAAGGTTGTCTCCATCCCAGGCGAGAGATGAACCAAATCCTCCTGCTTCGTTTTCAGGGGTGATCGTACCTTCCAGAGTCCACGTATCACCGCTCCGTTTGTAGTGGTAGACAACTCCGGAACTGCTCATTGAGGGCGCGCCGACAAGAAGGTCGTTCCCTTGCAGGGCTAGGGTCGTACCCATCTGGCCAGTCGACTCGCTACCGGGGGACATAATTGTCGCAGCTATTTCCCAAGCGGAAGTAGATCCCGACCGGGTAAAGACGTAGACAGCACCAGCCTGATCGTGCTTACGAGGAGTACCGACAGCCATGGTATTTCCTTCTAACACTATGGCGCGTCCGAAGTCGTCCATTCGTGACGAGTCGGGTGCGGTGAGCAGTTGCGGCTCATCCCAGCCGTCTTCGTTGGCGGTATAGGCGTAGACGGTCCCAGGTCCGTACCAGTTGACTGGTTGACCGATGATGAGGTCGGTCGGTGTCATCGCAACCGCGCGACCAAAGTTTGGTTCTTGGGCAGTGAGCGGGGTCGCAAAGATCAGGGCGATCGCAGAAATCCCAAGGGCCCTGGGATATGACTTCAGCTCGGAGAAAAGGTTTTTCATCTCAAGGGTTCTTTTAGGTAAGGCAGGTGGAAGGCATAGAGTACTAAAATCCTTCACCGTAGGGGTCAGGAATAGTCTCGATGCCTAGTTTCCATTTTCACAGCAATCACAGTATAGGTTCAGTCTATCTAGTGAGTACTCGCTACTCAAACGACCTTTGGGTAATCCCTCCTCCCATTTAAGACTCTGGCTCACATAAATGCGAAAGATCCACAGGCGCGCACTGACCGTGGTCACGGTGACCATACTCGGAAGCCTCACAGCCTACGCCGATGCAGCGGGGCAGGCTCAGGCCCTTCAGTCTGCTGCCATCAACGAGTACAACGCAATCAATCACCCCGTGGTTGGTCGTAACGGGATGGTGGCTAGTCAGAATGCGGATGCAACTCGGGTTGGCGTAGAAATCATGCGTCAGGGTGGCAATGCAATCGATGCTGCCGTGGCGGTAGGACTTGCGTTAGCAGTGACGCTACCGAGGGCCGGCAACCTCGGCGGAGGAGGGTTTATGCTTGTGCACCTCGCCGAAGAGGACCGGACCGTTGCGGTTGATTTCCGAGAGGTCGCTCCGGCGCTCGCACATCGAGACATGTACTTCGGATCCGATGGTGGCATTGATGACGAAGAGTATCGTTTTTCTCACAAGTCCTCTGGCGTGCCAGGTACCGTTGCTGGTCTGGACCATATCTTGAGAGAGTACGGCACCATGTCTTGGGCAGAAGTGGCTGAACCCGCGATAAGATTAGCCCGAGACGGAATAGTCGTGACCGATGATCTCGCAAATAATTTGAGGGCCAGTAAGTCGCGGCTCACGCAGAACCCAGCGACCGCTGCGGCCTTCTACAAGGCAGATGGAAGTGATTACGAGGTAGGTGAAATACTTCGTCAGCCAGACTTGGCATGGTCACTGGAGCAGCTACGTGAGGGAGGTGCGGACGCATTTTATCGCGGTACCATTGCTGATCGGATTATCGCTGACATGGAGGCGCACAATGGGATCATTACCCGAGAAGACCTAGAGGGATACCGAGTCCTTGAGCGTGATCCGGTGGCCGGGAGATACCGAGGGTTCGATGTGCGGGCCATGTCTGCCCCCAGCTCAGGCGGCATGCATATCGTGCAGATGCTAAACATCCTAGATCGGTTCCCGATATCTGAGTTGGGCTACGGTAGTGCAGACGCAATGCATATCATGGCCGAGGCGATGAAGTTGGCCTACGCAGACCGGTCGAAGTATCTCGGGGATCCAGACTTTGTCGATCTGCCAGTAAGGCAACTGACGAGCGTGGATTATGCCGCAAACCTCGCGGCGGGTATAGACATGGATAGTGCGCGGCCTTCTGAAGAAATTGCTCCCGGAGATCTGACTGCGTACGAAAGCCCGGAGACTACCCACTACTCAGTCATGGATGCTGACGGCAACGCTGTGGTGAACACCTATACGCTGATGTTCTCCTACGGCTCGGGGGTTGTCATTGATGGTGCGGGTTTCCTTATGAACAACAACATGGGCAACTTCACGCTCCGCCCGGATATCCCGGATGCCTTCGGGTTAATGGGGAGCGTGGACAATCAGATCGTTGCGGGCCGTAGGCCGGTTAGCTCTATGACACCGATTATCGTGCTGCGAGACGGTGTGCCTTATCTCCTGACGGGTAGCCCGGGTGGAAGCCGCATCATCACGACTAATCTGCAGTTACTACTGAACGTTCTGGGGCATGAGATGAACATTGCAGATGCCACAGTTCGTCCTCGAATCCATCATCAGTGGCAGCCGGACCGATTGGAGGTCGAGTCAGGGTTTGGTCCTGATGCAATCCGCATATTAATGGACCGCGGTCATAATGTTGTGCCAGGCAGAGCTATGGGAAGCCTCCAGACCGTCCTCTTTGACGGAAATCTCTTTTACGGCTTTTCGGACCCGCGCCGTCCTGGGGCCCTGAGCCTGGGTTTTTCTCCGTAGGCCCGAGGTTACTTGGGAGAAGCTTCTGGTTTAAGCCCGAACGATCTGATCGAAAAGATTTCTCCCGACCACTCCCCAGCTACCCAGACCACGGACCCTTGAGCACGTCGTAACTGCCCGGGTACTCCTGAGAGGAGGATCGAAGTTGCAGCGTGCTGGGACGAAGAAGCCAGTTCCCAGTGTCCCTCCTTATGTCGGAGCACTCCCAGATATGCAGGCATGCCATCAACAGACTGCACCTGGAATGACTCAGCTGTAATGATTTTCTCTAGCCCTAGGCCTGAGGCTAGCTCTCCACAGGCTTTGATCACCACCCCGCTCAGCCATCGAATCTGCTCCTCAAGTTCTCCAGCGATACGTATTTGCCCTTCATCCTCGCCATTTAGGATTGTGAGAGGGGCAAGGCCTGTACCGATTTGAAAAACTGTGCCGGTCATACATCCCTGGGACGGTGCTACCGCTAAGGGTTCTTCATCCAAACCTGTGGAGCATGACGCTGTGAAGAGTACTGCAAGAGCGATGAGCCTCACTGAACGCGGAAGATCCAGAAGTTCATTGTTGCGGGAAGTGCTTCCCCATCTGGGGTCCTGATTGCTATACCGGTTGGCTCGTGTGAACCTGGCGGCTCCCACTCTAAGTAAGCAGTAGAGCCACCTCTTACCGATTTACTTATTGTTGGTTCAGCATCTGAACTGAGATATGGCTGGAGTTTTCTATCAACCTGATCATCACTGACCAAGGACATAATTGGGTTGAAGTCAAATGAGGTGAAAGCGCTCGTTGTCGAGTTCTGATGCACTCCGTCGCGCCCATCCGAGTACAGATTGAGCCCGAATAAGGTCTGGATCTCGCTGATCCCACTCGCCCCAGTTGTCGTCACCAAGTTGTTATAGCCGAATTGAGCAGCGTTGGTCAGTGCTCGCATCAGGCCTTCTTCACCGCCAGCGTAGCCGGGACCGTAGTGGTCTAGTATGAATCTGAACAGAGTAGCTGGGTAACCGTAAGGAGCTCTGGCCCCTCCTGTGCAAGGACCCTGGGGGTTCCTTCCTAGCCATGTACATTCTTCCGGTGCTCCTGCTCCTGAACTTGAATAGCCAAAGTAGTGCGACATATCGGTGTAGAGGTCTTGATACCAAGACCAACCATCAAGGAATTCAGTTGTTCCGAGATTGTCGCCTGTATGGCCGAGTACTGAGTTGCCCACGATCCACTCTGCTAGGGTTGCACCACCCTCCATCTCCCATACAGTCTTACTCGCTGCTCCCCGA
>DLTN01000088.1:8645-8809 GCA_002500925.1 Gemmatimonadales bacterium UBA7835
CGTCTCCGTGAAGGCCGTCCGGATCAGGGACTCGGGCATAGAAGATTTCACCGTTGTTACTGCCAGGGCACCATGCTTTAGGATAGAAATCGATTGCCGCAACGTACCCCTGAGCTTTACCGCCGACGTTCACCTCCTTGGTCAGAAATACACCGATGCGATTG
>DLTN01000069.1:0-259 GCA_002500925.1 Gemmatimonadales bacterium UBA7835
CCGCTGTATATGAGGTCGCAGGATTCGTGCTCATAGCAGGACTCGCAAGCTTCGTCATGCCACTGAGGATATCGAAGCCGTCAGATGTAGCTCTATGGATGCTTTTCCTCCTCTGGCTAGTCCCTAGCCTGCTCCTGACCTATCACGTGGGTACGCGTCCAGCACAGGAGATCTTCCAGTTCCTTGTCGCGGTGTCCGCATCATTTGTACTTCTGGTTCTTCTTTGCCGCGGGCCCCTTTTGAAGGTTCCACGGCTGTC
>DLTN01000069.1:661-5353 GCA_002500925.1 Gemmatimonadales bacterium UBA7835
CTGGCGACGAGGACCAACATTAATTCAACCGTGAATCTCTTCGACCTCTCAGAGGTCTATGTCCGACGCCTCGAAGCGCAACAAGTCATGGAATCGGGATCATTCCCCATGTTCGGGTATGCACTAGCATTGCTTGGGTCATCACTCGCACCCATATGTTTCATTTATGGACTGATCAGGAGGCGGGCTCTTTTTCTTGCCCTGGGACTAACCGGCCTTCTGTCAATGTTCTTCCTTGATGGGACGAAGTCGAACCTGTTTCTTCCCGTTCTTTTCGCTGGCATGCTAGCCTTGGGTATCAACAAAGGATCTCAGTTCGGCACCAAACTGGCATTCTCTTTAACGGGACTTGTGGCGGTGGGAGGCTACCTCTGGATCGAACATCAATTCATCTGGATCAGTTCGCTCTTTACACGTCGGATGATAATGGCGAAGGCCACCACCCTTGGCGCGTACTATGAGACCTTTAGGGGCGCACCTGTCCTAATGCAAGATTTCGGCCCAATGCGTCTAATCGGAGTGACGCCATCAACTAGTAAGGCGAACCTGGTTGGCCAGTCCTTCGGTGCCGGGCTCTCAGAAGGGTGGAACGGAAACGGCTGGTCAAGCATGTATGCAGACTTCGGGATCGGGGGCCTCGTAATCGCAAGCGCGCTAGCAGCTATCCTCTTGCGACTCTTTGATGGAACCTCCCGGTACGCTCCGTTCCAACTAGTTGCGGCGATGTGCGGGTACGTCGCATTCGTCTGGGGAGAGACTGCCCTAACCACCTCTATTCTGACCTACGGTGTGCTGGTTAGTCTGCTACTTCTTCTCCAGTACAGAATGGGACCCGAGGAACGCAGAGTTTATTGAGGGCCGACTCAGAATTTTCGCTGCCAGTCAGCTAATCTGAGTCCAATCACACAGCATCGCTCAAGATCTCCGTGTAGATCGATTCTATTGATTCTCCCTGACGTTCCCACACGAACTCGTTTGCGGCGAGTCGGACACCACTAGAGCGGTTGGAAATCGCCGCTAGGTCGATAGTGGACACTAGTTCAGCAATTGAGCCCGCTGAATTACCAACTTTCCATCCACACCCATAGCTATCTACCATCGCACCCAGCTCAGGTAGATCGCTCACCACCACAGGAAGACCAGCCTGGAGATAGGCAAACGGTTTATTGGGCAACGCAAACTTGTGTCCTAGACAATCATCCATGAGAAGCGAAAACCCTACATCTGCCTTTGAAGCATACTCTACGACCTCTTCGGGCCTTACAGGGGGGTGATAGTGGATGTTGGAATGTTCTGCGGCCGCAGCCTTTACCATGTCTTCCGCAGAACCAAAACCCATGAAGACTATGTGTAGGTTGTGCTCAACGACCTTAAACGCATCTAGCAACCAACCGACACCTCGATCTTCCCAAAGGACCCCCTGGTACAGAAAAACTATGGCACCGGGGTCGAGCCCAAGCAGATCGCGAAAGTCAGGGCCTCGAGAAGCCTGGACTGTCTGACGGGGTGGAACGTTCAAGACGACGTCTACCCTCGAAAGGCCATACTCCTCTTGATACCAACGGGCAATAGAATCACTGACCGCTATCACTCGAATAGCCCTCTGGATAAGTGCCTTCTCAACTAGCTTGGCCCCAAACCTTCTGAATCCCCTAGAGTTGAAAGTCTCTGTTTCCAACTCATGAGGTTCGTAAACGAGTCTGCAAGAATTGGCACTCGCAATCAGGGCACAAAGTGGAAGTGTCGTAAGGCTATGGCAGTTCACCATATCAACAGGCAAATCCCGCAATTCACGAAGAACCCTGAACTTCCATAGTACGAAATGGAACACCTTTCTGATCAAGCCCTGTGCAGATTTCCTTGGGACTCGAAGAATCTCGCGCTTAGAGTCTAGCCTCTCTCTGCGGGGTAACCCCTCCTTGGCAATTCCTACGATCACTATGTCCCGGGCAAAGCCTCTGGAGACGATTTCTTTTGTGACCTTTAGCATCCTCGATTCAAACTCGATCGGAGATGGATACACGTGGACGTTGGTTCGGACACGATCTGAAGTCGTTACTCCAAATTCATTCATGGCACCGCTCACAATTTGCTCGGGTCTCGAGTACAGTTCATCTCCAGTCGTCTTCGTACAGTCCTCCGCTCTCTAAACTCCTCGACACCAGATGACATCCGGACATTCCTACTCGAGTAATGGCAGGAGCATCTGACGAGAATTCCGTCCTGATCTCCGGCGTTTAGCAAGTTTAGTCCCCCCCTTCTGCTTTCGGTTCCGACTGAATCGTTGCGAATGCTCCTACCGGTTCGGGCTCGCTATCGTCGTAGCCGGGAGAGCTAGTTGTATGCGATCTAGGAAGAAAAAAACTTCCTCACGTTATCGATCACACGCTCTGCTTGGCCGGAATCAATAGAATCGCCCATCGGCAAGCTCAAAACTTCATCAGCCATCGAATTAGCAAAGAACGTTTCCTGATGTTGAGGATGTTCTGAATACGCAGCCAGCTGAGGTAATGCCCTAGGGTAGTGGACTCCTGTCGCAATCCCCCCCTCGGCTAACGCTGCCTGTAATTCGTCCCTACTACCGGATCGAATCACGAACAAGTGATATACATGTCGGTAAAGGTCGCGCTCCACAGGAAGAATCAGATCACCCACACCCCGAAGTCCCTCTCTGTACTGTTCTGCAAGAGAACGTCGACGCTCTGTCCATTTCTCAAGATGGTGGAGTTTCACGGAAAGCACTGCGGCCTGTATTGCATCTAGGCGTGAGTTTCGACCCTCAAACTCATGCTGATACTTAGAAACCCGCCCATGGTTAGCGATCATCCTAACCCTTTTAGCTAGGTCTTCGTCCGCCGTGGTCAAAGCGCCAGCGTCTCCATAGGCACCCAAGTTCTTCCCCGGATAAAAGCTGAAAGTTGCAGCTACCCCAAACGTTCCTACTCGACTCCCCTCAATTTCGGCTCCATGAGCCTGCGCGCAGTCTTCAATCAGCATTAAGCCCTTAGGCTCAGCCAACTCCAAAAGCTCAGGCATGGGCGCTGGATGACCAAAAAGGTGAACGGGAATGATCGCACGGGTCCGTGAAGTTATCCTCTTCCGAACATCATTGGGGTCTAGGACATACGTCGCCTCGTCGACATCAGCAAAGACTATGTCATGCCCGCTGCGGCTAACTGCCTCACTCGTAGCAATAAATGATGCCGCTGGCACAATCACTTCCCCAGGCTCGGAAAAGTCGAGGGCTTCCAGCGCAATCTCGAGGGCGTCCGTTCCATTAGCGACGCCTATGCAGAAATCAGCACCAATGAAATCTGCAAAAGCCCGCTCGAATTCAGCAACCGCAGGCCCACCAATGAAGTTAGTCATCGACATTACGCCTTCGATGGCCGCCTTCACTTCCTCATCAATCTCTCTGTATTGCCTTCCGAGATCCAAAAAGGGTACGGGACCGTTAGTAGTGGACATCTCTTATCACTCTGGCGGGCGAACCTGCTACGATCACTCCTGGAGGAACATCACTCGTGACAATACTGCCCGCACCAACCAAGCTGCCCTCTCCAATCCGAACGCCAGGCAGGATAGTGGCGTTTGCTCCAACCTTGGCCTTCTTTTCCAGAACGGGACCCGCCAAGTCACCCTTTACGCCAGGTGATTTTGGGTACCTTGCATTCGTGAGTACCGCATGAGGTCCCAGCCAACACTCATCCTCTAGCACTGAATATTCCGGAACGAAAGCCTGAGTGTGAATCCTCACTCCATTACCAATTTTCACCCTATGCTCCACCACACTGAGCGTTCCGATACTGACGTCATCACCAATTGAGTTGTACTCTCGGATATTAGCTTTGTGTCCGGTATGAAAACGGTCACCGATGACGTTACCCGCGTAGATTACGGTGAACGACCTTATCACCGCGTCATCCCCGATCACGGTCTTCGGCTGCGAGGTAACATTGGGCAAAGGGGCTCCTATTATACAATAATCCTCGACGGTTACCCTGAGCCCCAGTTCTACACCCTCGTGAACGATAGCCGTTGAAGCGATCATCCTCGGAGCCCTAAACGACATCTCTTTGGCTTGAACCTCAAAGGGACTTCCCTCTTTGTCTCAATCGACTCGTAGAGTGCAGTGATTAGTTCAAGGCTCTTTCTCCCTTCGAGCCCATCGACCAGTGGTGCCAAGGGAGACTCAAGGCAAGAAACTACGTGCTGATAATATGCCCTATGTCCGAAACCATATACGTCCGGAGGATTCACTGATGAGTTCTGACGGATCTCTTCGTCGCGCTCATCAGAGTCCTCAAACTCCCACGTCTCCAGCTTGTTCACCGCAAACCCGCCAATCACCACTGTTCCCCGCTCTCCAAGGACGGAAATCGAGCCCTCTAGATCTGTGGGGCGGGTAGCTGTGGTGGCCTCAATCACGCCAACCGCATCGTTACGGAATTGCAACAAGGCGACGGCAGTATCCTCAGCCTCAATGTCCACAAGCTGAGTCCTCGCAGTAGCGAAAACAGAGTCCACCCCTCCCATCATCCACTGCAGGAGATCTACGTGATGGCTCGCTTGGTTTGCTAAGACGCCTCCATCTTCAGCCCAGGTGCCCCGCCAAGCGTCTTGGTCGTAGTACTCCTGTCGACGGCACCAACGGACTCGAACTGATCCGGACACCAAACGCCCGAACCTACC
>DLTN01000076.1 GCA_002500925.1 Gemmatimonadales bacterium UBA7835
GTCTTCATGATCTGGTGCCACTTACCGAGGTCACAAGAAAAACTTGTGCTCTTGGTCGTAGTCAGAGCGTCTAGCCCTCGCTCACTCAGCATTACCAAGCCGCAGCAGGGGGAACCAGTCCACCCTTTTTGAGGCGCACTGATTAATACGTCGACACCTAAGTCTTCCATGTCGACCCACATTGCTCCGGACGCGATACAATCGAGGACAAATAGCCCGCCTACTGCGTGTACAGCTTCAGTAGCGGCGCGGATGTATTCGTCCGGAAGGATCATTCCAGCCGATGTCTCGACATGCGGCGCGAAAACGACTTCAGGCCGTTCTGCTTTGATTGTCGATACGAGCTCTTCGATCGGTACTGGAGCGAATGGTGCCTGATGACCCTCACTGATTCGACTGGCTTTCAGTACCGTCTCACTATCTGGGATATTGCCAACCTCGAAGATCTGACTCCAGCGGTAGCTGAACCATCCGTTTCGCACGACCAGAGCTGCTTTGCCCGTCGCGAACTGACGCGCGACTGCTTCCATGCCAAAGGTCCCGCTTCCCGGGACCACAACGACTCCCGCGGCGTTATATACGTTTTTTAACTGCCTGGAGATATCGTTCATTACGTGCTGGAACGACTCAGACATATGGTTGAGGGCTCGATCAGTATAGACGACCGAGTATTCGAGTAGCCCGTCAGGGTCGACGTTTGGGAGGAGTCCAGGCACTTGTGGTTCCGGTGAGTGTGAAGTCGCTCAGAGTCCGAGCGCAGAGATTGCCGCAGCACGATGATAAGGGTCCCGCTGAGGCGCAACGGCTTGTTCGAAGTTCTGCGCTTGGGCGCTCCGAGGTCACTTGGTGAGAGTGAAGGTTTCGGCCTGAAAATAACGCCTAGAGGCAGAATCAAAACGTTTAGACATTACTCTCTAGCGCAGGCCACACTCGATTGCGGATACGACTAGACCAAGTCAAGATCAGCTTCTTGTCTCTGCGGTTGGCCAAAGGTGGTCTCGTGGGGCCAATATTAACGATGCCCTCAAAGATGCTTAACCGAGAAAACGTTGAGCCAAAGTGACAATCAAAGAAGTGAGGAGGAGACACGTGCCGGTTACGTCACGTTTGTCGGTCGTCCAAATGCAGGAAAGTCCACGCTTCTAAATCATCTTGTCGGTGAGCACTTGTCGATCGTCACGCCCAAGGCCCAGACAACTTTGCAGCGGGTCACCGGAATCCTGACGCTAGATCAGGATCAACTGATCTTTTTGGACACCCCGGGTATCCTTGAGGCTCGTGATCTTCTGCAGCGAGCGATGTTAGGTGCCGCGCACGAAGCCCTTAACGAGGCGGATGTTGTAGTGCTCGTCGTGGATACTACGACCCCTCCTAGGGACCGTGAGACGGAGTCGTTAATGGCTGCCCTTCAAGAGACCTCTGCTCCGGTCCTGGCGGCTCTCAATAAGGTGGATAGTGCCTCAGTCGAGGCTGTTGAGGCTTGGGCTGGCTGGATCGCAGAGAACTTAGGCATAGAGCCTTATCGTATAGCGGCGATCAACGGTGACGGCACAGTCGAGCTTCTTGGCGCTATGAGAGAAGCACTACCCGCGGGTCCGTTGCTCTATCCTGAGGATCAGTTGGCGACCGATACGGTTCGCTTCTTCGTTGCTGAACTGATCCGAGAGACGATTTTCGAGCAGTTCCACCAGGAGATCCCATATTCTGTATTCTGCCAAGTGGGAGAATTCCGGGAAGCCCAGGAACCTCTCTATGTCCAAGTCGACGTGTATGTTGAAAGGAAATCCCAGAAAGGGATGTTGATCGGCAAGAAAGGTGCGGCGATTCGTAGTGTGGGTGAGGCAGCTCGCAAAAAGATTGAGACCTTTCTTGAGCGCCGTGTGTATTTGGAGCTCTGGGTGAAGCCGCTTCGTTCCTGGAGAAAAAATCGGGCCCACCTGCGTGATCTCGGATTTAGGCTGCCTCCCAATGATGAAGCGTAAACGTTCCTACTCGCAGATGCTTGTCATCGCATCAGCGGTGCTGGCTCTAGCGATGGGGCCTGATGGTGCCAGGGCCCAAGATGGGCAGGCTGAAGGGGCGATCTTCCTGCTACTCCCTGTGGGTGCTCAAGCTGTTTCGCTTGGTCGTGCGATGACGTGGGTGGAGGGAGCAGAGAGTTCCTTCTGGAATCCGGCGGGCCTAGTCGGTGTAACGGAATCCCAAGTCGCCCTGTTTCGCGGAGATCATCCGGCGGCGGGTACCGCAACGGCTACTTCAGTGCTCTGGGCCGAGGAGGGTACTGGGACCCTTGGCGCTTCATACTACCTCCTTGATGCGGGTGAGATTGATCAAACGGACGAATTCGGGAATTACACGGGTTCGATAACAATCCGAAATCATGTGGGCGTGATATCCGCCGCCACCCGCTTAGACGATGCGATAGCAGTCGGAGTGAATTTCAAGATTGTTCGCTTCCAGTTAGGATGCCGTGGTATCTGCGCAGATGAGGGGACCACGGCGACGACGTATGCGGTAGATGCTGGTTTTCAAGGGATGGTCGATAAATTCCGTGTCGGTGCGATGTTGGCTCATATGGGGCCCGGACTCCAGGTGCTCAATGCGGAACAAGCTGATCCGCTCCCGTCTCGTATTCGGCTAGCCGCTGCTTACGACATTATGCCCGAAATAACTGACAACGAGGCGCTCAGTGCTTGGGTGGCGTTCGAGGTCGAAGATCGAGTCCGTTCGTTGGGTACACTCTCATATCATCTTGGTACGGAATTAGCCGCGGGGAACGTGGATCAACTATCGCTGAGAGCTGGC
>DLTN01000035.1 GCA_002500925.1 Gemmatimonadales bacterium UBA7835
GGCTTACCTCGTCACTAGTAACAGCTGGGAAGGCACGGGTGATGGACACTCGCTTGGGTACCATGCAGGGGCCGAAATGAGGGACATGGAGTTTATTCAGTTCCACCCGACAGGGATGGTCTGGCCACCTAGCGTGCGAGGAATTCTGGTCACCGAGGGTGTGCGAGGTGAGGGCGGAATCCTCAAGAACAACAAGGGTGAACGCTTCATGTTTGATGACATTCCGTCCCTTTACGTCAATCAGACAGCTGATAATGCCGAAGAGGGATGGCGCTATGTCACGGGTGATCGGGATGCCCGGCGCCCACCCGAACTTCTTACACGAGACCATGTAGCACGGAAGATCGTGAAAGAAGTACAAGAGGGTCGGGGAAGCCCGCACGGAGGTGCCTTTCTCGACATCGCGTGGATTAAGGAGCACATCAAAGACTCTGAGGGACACATTAAGAAGAAGCTCCCGAGCATGTACCATCAGTTTAAAGAGTTGGCAGGCATTGATATCACGAAGGAGCAGATGGAGGTTGGCCCGACCACGCACTATGCCATGGGTGGGATTGCGGTAGACGCGGATACTCAGATGACTACCACTGTGCCGGGCTTGTTTGCGGCGGGAGAGGTCGCGGGTGGACTGCACGGGGCAAACCGCTTAGGAGGAAACTCGCTTTCTGACTTGGTCGTCTTTGGGCAGCGTGCTGGTGAGTATGCTGCGAAATTTGCGAAAGAGAACCCTTCGTACTCTGTCTCGGAAGCACAGATTGAAGAGGCCGCGACCGAGGCGTTAGCGCCGCTTGAGCGAGGTGTCACAGAGAGGAATCCGTTCCAGCTTCAACTCGAACTTCAGACTATGATGCAGGACAAGGTTGGGATCGCACGCGAAGACGAGGGGCTGACAGATGCTATCGAGTCGATCCGGGAAATCTCTGGCCAGATCGCTGATGTAGGGGCCGGGGGCAACAGGTGGTACAACCCTGGATGGCACACTGCGCTCGACATGAAGCATCTGCTGACTGTATCCGAGGCGATAGCACTTTCAGCTCGCGAACGAAAAGAGAGTCGGGGCGCGCATTCTCGGCTCGACCACCCGGACAAGGAGGAGGGTTGGTCTACCTTTAACCATGTCGTTCGAAAGGGACCGGATGGGGAGATGATCATCGAGCGTCAAGAAATCCCTCCAATGCGTCAGGAATTGAAAGACATCATCGAGGAGGAAGGTTGATGGAGTCAGCAACATTCAAGGTCTGGAGAGGTGACCAAGAAGGTGGGGAGTTCGAGACGTACGATGTAGGTCTCGAGCCCGGTTACGTCGTCCTAGACGCCATCCATAAGATCCAAGCTGAACAGGCTACTGATCTTGCATGTCGTTGGAACTGTAAAGCGGGCAAGTGCGGATCGTGCTCCGCAGAGATAAACGGGTCACCGCGACTACTGTGCATGACACGTGTGGAGGACGTAGCCGGGGATGGCCCGATTACAGTCGAACCGATGCGCGCTTTCCCGATTCTTAAGGATCTGGTGACCGACGTTTCTTGGAACTACGAAGTGAAGCAGTCGATCCAAGAGATGACACCGCGCGAGCCGGACTTCGAAGATGGCTCGTGGAAGATGCACCAGTACGATGTGGAGCGTCCTCAGGAGTTTAGAAAGTGTATTGAATGCTTTTTGTGTCAGGACGTGTGCCATGTTCTCCGCGACCATCAGATGCACGCAGAGTTTGCGGGCCCGAGGCACTTTGTCTTCGCCGCTCAAGCTGAGATGAACCCGATCGACGTTGGGAATAGGGTGGCTCAGCTCCGTGACGATATGGGGATCGGTTACTGCAATATCACTAAGTGTTGCACCAAGGTTTGCCCCGAGAATATCGCGATTACGGACAATGCCATCATTCCTCTCAAGGAAAGAGTTGTCGATCGCTCTTACGATCCCTTGGCTAAGCTGACGCAGATGGTATTCGGGTCGAAGGACTGAAGGGCTGCATTCGCTAGCGAGTGAAGGACGAAACTCTGAGCATGAGAGTCTCGGGCACTGGCTATAGTGCTCGAGCGATCATTTTTGCAATCTGAATGTCCTGGACTGCCACTCCGGTCAGGTCTGCGATCGTTATCTGGTCGTCGGATGTCCTACCGTCAGTGGACCCGGATACCACCGCTCCGAGTTCGGCGATATCATCGAGGGAGATCACTCCTGCATTAATCGCATGAACACATTCACCGTACTTGCTGCATTGGGAGACGCTGTCGGCAACAATCCGATCAGCTTTACCTAGGAGAGCCACGTCGAGCTCCTGTTTGCCGTCGTCATCTGATCCCATTGCGGTAATATGCGTTCCGGGCCGGACCTGATCTGCTCTGAGCACGGGCTCATGGGCAGACGTCGCGGTCACGATTAATCGGCTTTGGTCAGCGAGTTCCTCCACACTTTCTGCTGCTCGGACTTCCATTCCTGCGGCGAGGAGAGCGGCACTCAACTTGAGTTCTCCGATCATCTTGCCAACCTTCGCCTCATTACGGCCCCATATGAGGGCTGATTTGGCTTCGACAACCGAGCACAGCATCTCAAGCTGCATTCTCGCCTGCACGCCAGTACCAATTACTCCGACGTTGTCGATCTTCCGCGGTGCTAGGTGACGTGCGGCGACGGCTCCTGCCGCTGCTGTGCGCATATCAGTGAGCCAGCAGCGGTCGTGAAGAACTAGTTCCAGAGCTCCGCTCCGCTGGCTGAATATCAGGATGACCCCATCAGAGGATTGAAGTCCGAGTGATGGGTTCTGATAGAAGCCCGAGGCGACTTTAAGGACCCAATAGTCGTCGTCCTGAATGGATCCATATTTGATGTGAACATCTCCGGGTGGGTCATCAAAGTGCATGAATCCGACTGGCGGGACATTGACTTTGCCATCCGAATACAAAACGAAACCGGCTTCGATCTCGTCGATCAGGCTGTTTGTGTCGAGAAGCAGGCGGATCTCATCGAGTGTGACGAGCTCAGGCATGGTCGAAGGGGGTAAAGGAAGGAATTAACGGCGCCTTTCAGGGCGTCGGTGCTATGCGGCGGTTGAGCTTGGCTTCCATCACGATATCGCTTTTTGCCGGTGCTCCGCTACGTGGCAGACTGGCTTTGTAACGCAGCCATTGGCCCTAATAGCGGATGTCCGTGCCTTTGGCCTACTTTCGTTAATTCTTGGCCGATTAAGAGTCAGGAATAATCGATGGAGATTTTCAATGCGTAAGATCGGATCTAGCCCTGCGCTCGGCCTCTTGTCCTTCCTGCTCGTGTCGATAGCGGCAGCATGTTCTAGCGGCGAAAGTTTTCCGCGCGAGCTGGATATGACGACATGGTCCGTGGTAGGGGTTGATCCAGAAACCGGAGACGTCGGGGTCGCTGTGGCCTCATGTGTGCCGACTTATGGTGATGCGGTCGCAGCTCTAGTGCCCGGTATGGGTGCGGCTGCCACGCAGGCTGGGTTTAACGTTGATAACCGAAATCGTGTCTTCGAGGCGGTGCAGGAAGGACTTACCGCCGAAGAGGTCATCCTGCGAGTCACCGACCCTAGCTGGGACGATGAACTTGAGCGTAGGCAGTACGGAGTAGTCACGATGCATGATGGACTAGTTAACGTTGCCGGGTACACGACGCCTCTTCGACAAGGCACCAGCACAGATAACTATGGATCGACTCGCTATGCGGGTGTGATGGCTGATGCGAGTCACGGAGTAAGCTCTCAAGGAAACACTCTCGAGAGTTCAGAAGTTGTGAGTGCCCCCCTAGACGCCTACCGCTGGGATGATCCGGCGGGATTCAACTGGCTCTCAGATCGACTGATGCGTGCACTAGAAGCAGGTTCTGTAGCAGGTGGAGATGTGCGCTGTAACGATGACAGTATACGTCAGACGGCCTCTATGGCCGTGATCCTTGTGGCGAGGGGCCAAGATGCGCCATATGCGACGGAGAGCATCGGCATGACAGATGCCGGGACCCCGAATGCACCTTGGCTGGCCATCTCAGTTGCGACTGAGAGGATGGCCGAAAATCCGTTGCTTGAGCTTCGGCGTCAGTACGATGAATGGCGTCGGACGGCGTCGATCGACGGGTGATTCCCCAGTGAATGCCGACCAACAGAGTCACTATCAACTGCTTGGAGGGGAGGTTGGGATCCGTCGACTAGTGGATCTTTTCTATGATCGAATGGGCAGTGCTCCCGAAGCGGCCAGGATTTTGGCACTGCACCCACCCGACCTCGAAAGTTCTAGGGAGAAGCTTTTCCTCTTTCTTGTCGGGTGGACCGGAGGCCCGCCCCTTTACGTAGAACGGTTTGGGCACCCGATGCTGCGTGCCCGTCACCTGCCATTCCCTATTGGAGAGTCAGAGCGCGACGCATGGGTGTCGTGTATGGACTACGCACTGGATTCTCACGAGATGCCGGACCAGCTTAGAACGCACCTTCGGAAACGCTTTCATGCCGTAGCCGATCACATGCGGAATCAGGTGGAGACTTCAGTAGATGACTAGCTTGTTTCAGTCTACGTTTCGAGGCGTGCTCGACCCTCTCGGAGCCGCTAGAAGATCCTTGTAGAAGTCGCGCTCCTCTTCTATGTGATGCAATCGCAGCCCTAGGTCCTTGATTTCCTCTCTTAGTAACTCAACCTGATCAGAAGAAACCGACCCAGGGGCCGGTTTATTTTTGATGTGCTCCTTAAGCACTTCACCGATGGTCTTGAAGAGAAATACTGCTACTAGAAATTCAAAAAATCCCACTAGGATGCTCCTAAAAACGGTTACCGATCAACGCCGCGACTGCGTGGTTGCCCACCGAACTAACGATCATCGCCGGCTTTACGCTAAGTCGAAGCGGTCCAGGTTCATCACCTTGTCCCAAGCGGCGATAAAGTCTGTGACGAAGCGTTCTTGGGCGTTGTCTTGACCGTACACTTCGGCAATCGCACGGAGCTGCGAGTTCGACCCGAAGACGAGGTCCACCCGCGAGGCACTCCATTTCACTTCTCCCGTGCTGCGGTCACGACCCTCGAAGCGGTCTTCTGAGTCCGAGATCGCAGACCATTCCGTAGTCATATCTAGGAGATTGACGAAGAAATCGTTTGTCAGGGTCCCAGGTCGATTGGTAAACACTCCCTCGGGAGCTCCATCCACATTCGCGCTTAGTGCTCGCATACCGCCAACGAGTACCGTCATTTCCGGAGCGCTGAGCCCCAGAAGCTGAGCCTTGTCGACCAGGAGCTCCTCCGCCGACACTGAAAGCTCGGTCTTGAGATAGTTACGAAAGCCGTCGGCGACGGGCTCGAGAACCTCGAACGATTCCGCATCAGTGTGTTCATCCGTTGCGTCTGTGCGGCCTGG
>DLTN01000044.1:0-121 GCA_002500925.1 Gemmatimonadales bacterium UBA7835
AAGCTCAGACACGTCCCGCCGACGTGCTGAGGGGCCTTAGCCCCTTGCTTCTGCCCCCGGTCTCTTTTGAAACGATGTAATGTTTTAATTCATATGGTACGTGTAATTATGCATCATATGT
>DLTN01000044.1:489-3691 GCA_002500925.1 Gemmatimonadales bacterium UBA7835
CAGTGTTTAGGGAACCCGCAGCTGTCTTGGAAGCCCCAAGCCCCCAAATTCAGTCGGGGCTCGCCATTCCTTCGAGCCGCTGCTTGACCTCGGACAGGGCGTCTGGGTCCCTAAGAATAATCAGTATCGTGTCGTCTCCGGCGAGAGTACCCAAGACCTCGGGCCAGTCTTCCCAGTCTATCGCGGCAGCGACAGTCTGTGCGCCCCCTTTCATTGTCCGCACTACCAAGAGGTGAGCAACCCCGTCCGCACTATGAAAAAGAGTGGGAAGCAAAGACGCCAGTGCAGGTGTATGGTCCCACGCTTCGGGTGAGGAATAGAATCCTACTCCGTCTGCACCCGTAGCCTTGACTAGCCGAAGCTCCTTCATATCCCGAGAGAGTGTCGCCTGAGTGACTTCTATTCCCCTCCCTAAAAGCAACTCTCGCAGTCTCTCCTGACTGTTCACTCGGTTCTCGTTTACGATCTCGAGGACTGCGCGCTGCCGATCTGTCTTGCTCACGCTACGGCCTTTTCCACTAGTCCTAGAACGCGCTCCGGCTCGAACCCGAGCGACCGCTCAACCTCATCTCCGTTTTGGAAGATGATAAGCGTGGGAATACTACGGATCTCATACTTCATAGCAACATCAGGTGCATGATCGGTATCCAACTTCACTACCAACATTTTTCCAACCTCTCGGTTGGCGATCTCATCAAGAAGTGGAGCGACCATCTTGCAGGGCGCGCACCAGTCCGCATAGAAGTCCACTAACACCGGCACGCCCGACCCTAACACGGTCCTGTCAAAATCCTCTTGAGTCACCTTCACTGGCCGATCAAGCAACATGGGTTTACTGCAATCACCGCATATCGGGTGATCCATCGACGCCCCTAACTCAACCGTATTGAGTGCCAGACAAAATCCGCACCGTAATGTGACCGTGTTTGTCGATTCGCTCATCGGAAGCAAGCGACCCCTCTCAATTTACATTCGGACCAGTCATTACCGGGTTACTCTGGATGACCACTGCGTGAGCGCGAGGCCCGAATGGCAACTCGCCATCCGGGCCTCCGACGAACTCTAGCCTAGTTCTTCCGTTCTAGAAGAGGTCGTATTTGACCTTGACCATCGCATAGCGGCCAATGCTCGGCACACCCACGAACGCAAAGTTCTCGGAATCGAAGATATTCTGCACCGAGAGCTGCAGTGTCGCATCCGTGCTCGGCAAACGATAGCCGAAGCCCAAGTCCACAACACTGCTTGCAGGGACTTCACCGACGTACCCGGCAGAATTCCCCTTAAATGAGCTGTTGAACCTCCAACGCGCCGAAGCGTTGAAGCCGGACACAACATCCCGGTACGCCATGCTCATCGTGCCCTTTCGCTTCGGAGCATTGAGTGAAATCGGATCCGTTCCAAGAACAGGGAACCGCTCGTCAGACACCCATGAGAACGTCCCGCCCATGGTCCACCTGTCGTTCAAGAACCACTGCATAGCGACGTCGCTACCAAACATCGTCAAATCACCCACTGTTCGGTACGATGCAATCAGGTCTGCACCTGGGCTGAACTCAGAGGACGACACGACACCGACCGGCACCTGTGCCATACCACCGGCGACCTGAGGAATAATTGTCGCTGCTTGGGCCTGCGCTTGGGCTGCCGCTGTTGCGGCATCAAGCCCAGCCGCCATGAGCGCCTGCGTTAGTGCTGTCACAACCGGCACGGTGATGAAGCTGGCTATGTCATTCCCATTCATCGTTACAACGGGCGTCTGAAGCAGAAGCGGCGACACGAAGTTGTTCTTCTTCGCGTAATAGAGGCCCGCCGTGATCTTCATCCGGTCAGCTAAGATTCCTGTCCAACCGATTTCGAATGTTTCGGTGTTGCTCTCCTGGATGGGATCAATTGGCCTAACCATCGTAGACGCTGCCGACGCTGGCGCCATCTGACCACTCAGCGGGTTGACGAGCATTGAACCGATGTCAGCTGGAGTCGGTGTAAGTCCAGCCAAAGTAGGCATGAGAGCTCCTAGTGAGGCTGGCAATGCACCAGCTGCAATCTGCGCCTGCATCACACCAACAAGAGCCGGCCAAAAGGCGGTCGTTGCCGCAATCGGAAGAACCGCACTCCGATCCGCGTTGAACGGTGAACGCATTCCCGTCAATGATCCGTCCTCATTGATGACCGACCATCCGTTCGCACCCGTTCCATATGCCCTCAGTCCAAACCCAAGGGCTTCGAGCCCCGGAGCGAAACCATTAGAGATATCTAGGAAATAATTCAGACTGGACGGAGAGGAATACGCCTGGTTGTACATCAGTCGCAAAGTGTGATCCTCTTGCGGCTGCATCACCAAAGCAGCCCTCGGCGAGAATACTCGGTCCGGCAAGATTGAATGGTCGTCGACACGTGCGGCCAACACAAAGTCGATCTTATCCGTTAGCGCAGTCTTCGATTGCAGATACACGCCCCACTCATCCATATGGTCTCGGTTCTCATACTGACCATTAATGTTGCCTTCGGTCTCCGGCCTTGTAGCGAAATAATCGAAGCCATATGTGAAGTCTTGGCGGCCATCCCACATGTCAATCCCATGCTGCACCTGGGTGACCCAAAGCTTAGAACGATCAACAAGCGGAACACCATTATTTATCAGATAGCTCTCGCCAGAGTTGCTCGTGTTCAGATAAGCCTGCGCGAAGAAACGGTTATGGCTGACCCGCCCCTGGAAGAACTCGTATACCCAGTCCTGCGTCTGCCCCGCACCTAGACCGGTGAGTTCGACCCCAGAAGACTGGTTCCGACCCCATGTCGCAACGAACGCGCCATCGTCAGCAAAACGCCAATCCGCACGTGCCTCCAGACCCAAGCGTTTAATGTCATAGTCACGGGTCCCTACTCTGTTACACGCAGTTTGGGCTTCGCCGGCGGAGTACCCGCGCAGTTGGCGATCACTAAGGCACAGAGCCGGGTTCGCAAGCGCAGACGCGCGATTTGCAACCTCCGTAGGATCGTCGAATTCCCACTCATTTCCTGTCAGACTTTGACCCGAAACCTTAAATCCGAAATCGTCGGACAACTTGAAGGCGGATCGAAAAGACCCCTGAAAGACTGAACGCTGGCCCGCTCCCATCGTCACCGACGTGCCCTGTTCGTCCAGCGGCGACTTAGTGATGATGTGGACTACACCGTTCGCTGTATTCGGGCCATAGAGTGC
>DLTN01000067.1 GCA_002500925.1 Gemmatimonadales bacterium UBA7835
AGTTTTGTCGATGCAGACGCTGGACGCTCCCGATCCGGGCCGGTCAGGCCCGTACGAGGTTCTCACGCTCTATTACGGGTCGGGAACGGATAAGAATCGCCCTGAGTACCGCGATTCGGTCTCGATCACTACCCCAACGGTAGACGTGTCGAAGATGGTTTCGCTCGGCGATTCTGAGCAGGAGCGGAATGATTACTGGGGATTCACTAGCGAAGAGATGCCACTCAATGGGCGCGTTTGGTATCCAAACGGTGACGGACCCTATCCACTCGTTCTCGTTGTGCATGGAAACCACAATATGCGCGACTTCTCGGATCCGGGTTATGACTACTTGGGCGAACTCATGGCGAGTCGCGGCTACATCCTGGCTAGTATTGATGAGAACTTCATAAACGGTGGCATCCGGGGTGAGAATGACGCACGCGGCTGGTTTCTGCTTCGTCACGCTAAGCTCTTCGAAGAGTTCAATGGGGAAGCGGCCAACCCTTTCAACGGAAAGGTCGACATGGAGAACATTGTTCTCATCGGTCATTCCCGAGGCGGTGAAGCGGTGGCGAATGCGGCTGCGTTCAATGGACTGTCGCACTACCCCGATGACGCTTCAATGCGGTTTGATTTCGATCTTGCGATCAAGGGAATTATCTCGGTTGCCCCGGTCGACGGTCAGTACCTGCCGACCGGCAGGAAGGTTGTGGTTGAGGACGTAAGCTACCTAACCTTTCATGGGTCTCACGACGGGGATGTCACTAGTTTTCACGGTCTGAGACTCTATGACCGGCTTAACTTTACTGATCCCAATGTCTTCAACTTCAAGTCAGCAATCTTCGTGTATCGGGCAAACCACGGTCAATGGAATACTGTCTGGGGGGCTTTCGATGGAGGCCCAAGGTCAGGTCGGTTTCTAGACCTGCGTGGCCTGATTCCAGGGGAAGAGCAGCGTCGCTTTGCGGAGATCTATGTTTCGGCCTTCCTAGACGTCGTCACAAAGGGCGACAAAAGATATTTGCCGATCTTTCGCGATCATCGTGTTATTGGTCAGTGGCTTCCCGAAACGATGTATATCACCCGATTTGAGACTAATGGTTTTCGTCCACTCGCGACCTTCGAAGAAGATATCGACGTTACCTCTGGGACGGAGGAAGGCGTCGTTCTGCGAGGTGATTCGCTCTCTGCTTGGAGAGAGGAAACACTCCAGCTCCGCTCAAGTAACCGCAATAATACGTCGGCCTCACAAGAAAATCAGGCCGTCACGATAGCATGGAATAACCGGATGGCCGGGTCGGATACGACACGCCATGGTCCTGCGGCTCGCTTGGCCGTTCAGTTGCCTGTTTATCTAGCGGCGAACTGGTCTCTGTCAGATGCGACAACTCTGGATTTCATGCTTGGCCCGACACCTCGTATTCCAAGTCCTAGAAAGGACCCAAATTCGGTTAGTGAGATGGGATCGGATACGGTCCGGACATCGGTCTCTAGCGATGCGCGAGAGCCTTCCCCGGTCGACCTGAGCGTTGAGGTGACTGATGCGGCAGGGGTGTCCTCTCGGGTTACGCTTAGCGATTACGGGGCGATTCGACGACCGCTGGAAACGTATGTACTGCGTCGCCGCGATATTGAAAGTCAGCGGTTTGCGGAGCACTGGGAACTCGTACTTCAGACCTTTTCGATCCCGCTTGGCGATTTCGTGGCACAGGCCCCGCACCTTGATCTCCGGCGCATCACGTCTCTCGCCTTTGTATTTGATAAGGTGCATGCGGGTGAGGTGTCGATAGATCAGATTGGGTTCAGCGACCTGGACCCAGCGTTCTTAAGCGCGAGAGTAGAAAGCTCAGGAAGGTAGGATTATTGGTTTGCTCTCTGGCAGAGAGTCGCGCCGTATTTAGAGAGTGTTGCCGAAAAGTCAGCGCCAGCTGACCCCGAACCGATGCGACCCTCTTTCGGGTGCGCTACTCACTGGCCGAAAGGCCCACTCTAGAATCAAGTCGTCTAACCAGACTGCGAAACCAGTCGTGAAGGATGACATTTCGCTTTTCTGGGGCACATCCTGTAGGCCAATTCGTAGGACAAAGGTTCTGCCTCGAACAGGGTAATAGCCTATTTCGGCGCCGGCTCCATAGGTAAGAGAGTCTTGGCCGTCGAGGCCTGCGTTGGCCGCAAGTCCAACGTCAAAGATGCCCACCTGTTGTCCATAGGCACCGGCTCCGAGGACGATGCGAGATGGCCGGGGGCCAAAATCTTCAAACGGTTCGTCAAGTACGTCGTGGAAGGGTTTGTTACCGATGTCGTGGGCTGTCAAGCCGACTCCGATGGGGCCTAGGTCTGCAGAAATCCCGAAGTCGATGAGCATGATGTTTTGCTGCAAAGACTCGAACCGTGTCTCGAGCAGGTCTACCGCGAGGCCTGCAGAAAGCGCTCCTGAGAGTTCAAGGCCGTAGCCGATGCTGACGGTACGCTCATAGCCTCGGTCTCCACCCGACCTGAAGTGGTGGCCCTGCCCTATGGGGGCATGCAGCTCATCTTCGGACTTCGTACTGTACTGAAGGGTTCGGAGTCCGATGCCTAGTGTGCCCCCAAGAAATTCGAACGCTCCGGACATTGAAGCTGCCGAGGAAGCGCTCCCCCAGCGTTGCAGGCTGCCCCCGAAACCAGTCGCGCGCGCTAGAAGGGCGGGGTGATAGAAGAGCACATCAGCATTGCCCGAGTTGAGAACGTAGGAGTCTCCTAGGGCCATCGCGCGCGTTGATGCTGGAAGTGTCGTGGTCCTAGGAAGAACGCTATGGCTTTGTGCTGAGATCGCTTGGGAGAACGTTAGTACGCTGAGAAGAACGAGAGCGATCGGAAGGCGCATTGAGGGGGTGGCTTGGCGGGACGGACGGGAGCCTCAACCTTGTGACCGACGGGTGTGGAGTCAACGCGACCCGTCTTCTTTTTGGATCCGCTGCTTGAAGTCTTCAATGAGTCGAAACGCAATTGATCTTGGATGTGGCCGTAACGGGAGGTCGTCGGCATCGAACCATTGTGCATCAGTCAGTTCATCCGGATCGATAAGTAGGTTTCCATCAAGCCAATCGGCAATGAAGCCGACCATGAGCGAGTTTGGGAATGGGTGTGATTGACTCCCGAAGTATCGGATGTTGTGAACACGGATGCCGACTTCTTCTTTTATTTCTCGGTGTACGCACTCTTCTAGTGTCTCTCCCGGTTCGACAAATCCGGCAAGCGTTGAATAAACTCCGTCGGCGAACCGCGGAGAGCGCCCGAGCAGTGCTCGTCGGCCCCGTTGGACCAGCACAATCACAGCGGGTGAGATCCGCGGGTAATGCATCTGTCCGCACTCGGGACAACGGATGCTTTGAGTCTCAGGATCTAGTGCGGTGGGCGCAGCGCATCGAGAGCAGAAGCGATGCGTCAATATCCAGTCTGCTTTCTGGCGAGCAGTTCCTACGATACGGAAGTCTTCAGGTGACAAGTGCCGCCAAGCTGAGCGTAGAGGGTAACCCCGCAGCCCCGCTGCATGTACCAGCCCCAAGTCTTCAGAAGGGAGAACGTGAACCCGGACCGACTGGCCGTCTGCTGTCTGAATTTCTACGTCGACTACTGACGCCGCGAGGCGAGATGTCCCTAGAGCGTCTGAGAGGGCTTTTCTGGTAGGCAGCTCTGGGGTTGGGTCCCCTGCAGTCAGAACCGTCAGGGTTCCCACGAAAATGAGGTCAATCACTGCTGCGGTCTCCTGTCCAAGATCGCAGTGCGACAGCAGCCTGCGCAGGTGACCCACATGCGGTCTCGAACGTATGCTACGTCTTTGCGGGGTGACACGGCTCGGCGGTCGAGTGGGATATCACACCGAGGGCACTCAAGCGCCTCGCCTGAGCGAAACGATGATCCGAGAGCCCTCGTTTCCGCATCCGAGTAACGGTTAAGAGTCACAGGGTATAAGCTTTCTCAGCAGGGTATTAGTTCTAGGTGTCATGGAAACAGCCGAAAGATATCTATTCCCTAAGCTTGCGGGCTGAGTTCCGCGACGCGCTCTCGAACCGTCGGACCCCCAATGACTTCGATCCTCTTTCAGCTCGCCATTGCAGGAGCGTTGTCCGCGAGCTTAGTGGAGGCAGAACCCACCTTCAGTGTGCTAGGGTTGTCCGACCCCGGTGATCGAATTCATGAGCTTTTGGCTCAGCCTGGATCCCCGAGCGATCTTGAGGTCGAAACCCCCGCGGTTGAGGTTGCCGGGATCGAAGTAGACGGACGCCTCGATGACGAGGCGTGGGAGCATGCCGCTTTGCTAGACGGGTTCACTCAGTTTAGTCCCATAGAGGGATCGGAGGCGACCCAGGACACTAAAATTCTCGTGCTCGTAGACGCTGAAGCGATTTACTTCGCTGTAAAAGCGTTCGACGAAAGCCCCGCCTCAATAAGAGCGACCCTAACAGATCGGGATAGTTACACATATACCGATGACTACGTCCGCTTCATTCTTGACACGTTTGATGATCAGCGCAGGGCCTATGTGTTCACGGTCAACCCCTATGGCGTCCAGCATGACGGGCTTTGGAATGAAATAGGAGGCAGTACAGGCCGCCGCGGGCGGGGAATGTTTTCACCGATTGATGACAACCCGGATTTCCTGTGGGAATCGGATGCAGAAATAACTCAGTGGGGTTATCAGGCCGAGATCCGGATTCCGTTCAAGAGCCTTCGGTTTCCTGAGCTTGCCGAGCAGTCCTGGGGCCTTCAGGTAGAGCGCAAGATTCAGCGGAACGGCTATGAGAGCTCTTGGGCTCCAATAACAGGCTCAGTAGCGAATCGCTTGGCTCAGGCTGGTAAGTTGAATGGGCTGCGGGGACTGGACATGGGCCTGTTCATGGAGGTCAACCCATTCGTCACCGGTTCACGAAACGGATCCGTCGACGATAGCGAAAACTTCGTCCATGCTAATCCAGCGGGAGAGTTCGGGTTTAACGCTACGTACGGCATAACGTCCAACTTGACTCTCGATGGCACCTTCAATCCGGATTTCAGCCAGGTTGAGGCAGATGCTGGTCAGGTTCAGATCAATGAACGCTTCGCACTTTTTTACCCGGAAGCTCGTCCATTTTTTCTTGAAGGCACCGAAATCTTCGGTATGCCCAAGCAACTCGTATACACTCGTACGATTCAGAATCCGATCGCTGGGGGAAAGCTGACCGGTAAAATAGGTGGGTTAAGTGTCGGTTACCTGGGAGCGATTGACGAGACCTTCTCAGTGGGTCAGGAGGATATCTATGTGAACCTTCTGAGGGCACGCGCAGACTTGGGCACCTCTTCCACAATCGGCGCGGTTTACACGGATCGTACGTCAAACTCTAATGATTTTAATCGTGTGCTGGGCGCGGATGCTCGAATCCAGGTTGGTGGCCGCTACACCTTCACCGTAATGGGGGCTCGGAGCTTTACAAACAACGTGATGCTAAGGGATAGGAAGGATGGAGCAATGGGCTCTTTGCGCTTTGAGCGAGCAGGGAGGACGCTCCAGCTAAACGCCGAATTTGAAGACACACAGCAGAGTTTCAAGCCTGGGAGTGGGTTTTTTCAGCGGATAGGAACCGCCCAAGCGAATTCGCGAATATCGTACACGTGGTACGGGAAGCGCGGGGCTTTTTTTGAATCAATCGGCCCATCGCTCGAGGTTAAGGCTTTCTGGGATCATGAACGCTTCTGGCGTGGCGAGGGATTGGAAGAAGGAGAAGTTCAACTCAGCAGCAGGTTTAGCTTCAAAAACAATGTGACCGTTTGGGCAAACTATAAGTTCTCTAGATTTGTCTTTCAGCCTGAGCAGTACGAAGGCTTGTTTGTGAAGGATCCAGTGGGTGGCAAGCGGCCGTTCCGTCCAGGCCAAGAGCTTTTCGATGCACTCCCGAGCGCAACTGTTGGAATATGGGTCAATAAGTGGGAGAAGATTAGAGGCAACGTACGTTTGACTCGCAGTCAAAGACCCATCTTTGACCGGTGGTACAATGTGGCTGTCGAGCCTGCCAATTCCTTTTCCGGTGAGGCTCGTCTGAATCTATACCCGACGAGATCGGTATCGGCTGAGGTGGGAGCGAACTGGAGTAGACTGACCCGCCGAAGCGATGGCGTTCAGCATTCGACCGCCATCATTCCTAGAGCGAAACTAAGGTACCAGTTTTCAAGAGCTTTTTTCTTGCGGAGCATTTTCGAGTATGGAAGCCAAGAATCGATAGCGCTTCAAGATGGTGTAGCGAGTCTGCCTTTGATTGGGTGTGCAGGGGCCGACTGCTCTCCGCGCTCTGGCGGATCGAATCACGATTTTAGAATCGAAGGGCTCTTGGGTTACGAACCATCGCCGGGAACTGTGTTCTTTTTCGGCTACACACGTCAGATGGTTGATGCCAGAGCGTTTGGCTTCGAAGACGTGCGTCCGACCGAAGACGGACTTTTCGTCAAACTGAGCTATCGGTTCCGCCTGTAGCGACCGTAGCTCAGTAGCGTTAAGGTTGTCCCCTTACAAAGCCCGTCGGCGTCTCAGTATGTCCGCCTAAGGGCTAAGCCTCCAATGGATGGAAAGCGTGGGAAAAGACGCGATTGAGATTGAAGGAACTGTAACTGAAGTGCTACCAAACGCGACGTTTCGAGTGTTGCTCGAGAACGACCATGAGGTGCATGCCTATCTCTCGGGCAAGATGCGGCAGAACTACATTCGGGTTCTGGAGGGCGATCGAGTTAAGGTTGAGATGTCCCCTTACGACCTCTCGAAAGGCCGCGTTACCTACCGCTACAAATAGTAGAGCTCAAAGCCCCCGGTACTGCATATTGTACCGGGTGGCAGGAATGAGATGAGCGTAAGCTCGGAGTCGGCCTCCAGTGCGACCAGCTTGCACGAGAATGAGAATCGCAAGTAACTGCGCGGGTTTTCACGGGTTTTTCCCTTGACGACTCGGAAAGGGGTGTGTACCGTAGGTCATGCTGTTATTCGCAGGCACGGAAACACTTGATCCTACGGGGCTTTTCAGCTGCTCTAGGCACCATGGATTTCGCAGTTTCTTCGGTCTGCACTCACTGCGGCCTCGGTCGCGAAATTTCCATCATTCTCGTTCCAAATCAGGAGCCATCAGATGAACAAGTCCGACCTTGTGGATGCCCTCGCCTCAGCTGCTGGTATGACCAAAGCTGACGCATCTCGTGCGGTAGACGCGATGTTCTCCCCTAGTGACGGGATTATTGCCGGCGCTCTGAGCGGTGGCCATCGTGTTCAGATTACTGGATTCGGCACGTTCGAGGTTAAGCACCGCAAGGCTCGCATGGGTCGCAACCCCCGCACAGGGCAGTCGATTCAGATTTCTGCGAGCAACAGTCCTGCGTTCAAGGCCGGTAAGGGTCTGAAGGACGCTGTGAACTGAGTCTTTCGGTTGGCCAAAGGGGCGAAGCTAGCCTGGAGTAGCTCCTCCTCGTAGGAGCCTTGGGCCGAATAAAGTAAGAGGCCACGTCGCGTACGCGACGTGGCCTCTTTGTTAGCGCGCAGGACGACCTTTACGGGCTGTTGGCTTGGCACGAGGGCGGTCGAAGTCCACTCTCGCTGCGCGGCCTCGTAGGCTCGTACCATTGAGAGCTTGAATCACTTTCCGGGCGACTGACTCGTGGACCTCTACTATAGAGTGGCTCTCCCGGATCTCTATCCGCCCGACTGAATCACCAGTTAATTCAGCCTCACCTGTGATTGCACCAAGAAGGTCGCCCTTACTGAGTCCGTCACGCTCACCGACGCCGACGAACAGCTTTGACCAAGAAGGAGTTCCGGGTGCTCGCGCTGCGGCAGTGGATGATCCGTGTGTTTGCGCATGGTCGGCGGACCCTGATTTGTTTCTTAGCAGAGCTACAGCTGCTGCTGCTACTTCCACTGGATCGTGTTCTCGGAAGATCGGCTCAAGAGCGTCGATATATGGAGCAATGTCTCCTTCCTGTAGCGCTGGTTCTAGCATATTCCGGATCTGA
>DLTN01000052.1 GCA_002500925.1 Gemmatimonadales bacterium UBA7835
TCGAGCAGGTCGCTAATGGCGCTGGAAGTCAGGTAGACGTCCTCTTGCTCGATCTCAATCATGTCCGTGAGCGCGAGGTCCCCTTGATCCACCATCGTAAGGATCTGAGTAGCAATCGGTACCTTGTAGGTACTAGCCATCGGGAAACGCTCTTCGCCGTTCATGGTCATCCACCGTCCGGTCTCGAGATGGTATGCGGCCACCCCAACCGTCCCTAGTGCATGCTCGGCGAGCCGAGAGACCTCTCCTGCTAGATGGTGAAGGCCCGGATCGTTATCTGAGACGCGTGTCTGTTGACTAAGTGCGGTCGAAGGAGCGCTGAGAAAGCTCAGGATTGCTATCAGAGCACAGACCGAACTCTGCCTGATTCTTGTCACTAAATAAACGCTGGGTTTCATCGGGCCTGCTAGCTCCTTATTACTGATTAAGTGATTAGAAGCGCAGGTTACCGCAGCGAGAAAGGATACGCTATGAAGAATCGTTATTCTTTTCCCCCACGTATCCATATAGATAAGACAACTCCAGAACGTGAGACGACAGGTCTTTTTGGGATGAACGCCAAGTTTCGAATTCTAGCTTTTCTGGCCTCAGGAGCGGTGTTTCTGTCAGCTAATGACTTGGTTGCTCAGGAAAATGACCGGCTGACGCGTAGCTCGGCGGAAGAGCAGCTTTTTGAGCTAGACGTAGCCTATCGCGCTGCTCCTGGTGACGATGAGAATCGAAGAGCGTATGCCAAGATGCTCTACGCTCTGGGTAATGTGTGGGAGGCCAACGACGTGATCGCTCCGCTTGCTGCGAAAGCTTCCTCAGGCGCAGATGACATCTTGATGGGCGCTAGAGTGGCTTACTTGGTCGGAGCGTACGATCGAGCCGAAGTACTGTACGAACGGCTTAAGACTCTTTCGCCTTCGGGATCGGAAATGCACGTGGAAGCCTTGGAAGGTCTTATGCTCGTGTATTACCAGACTAACCGGTATGAATTGGCTCGGGGAATTGAGATTCCAGGGTCTGGCACGAGAAGTCTTCTAACCTTTATGAAGAAATTCGAAGGGGAGCCCCATCAGGTTGAATGGATCGGCTCTGAGCGAGTAGCACGCATTCCAATGATCAACGATTATGCCCAGCCCGGTGCCCTACCGCTGTTCCGCCTAGAGGTTAACGGGCACGAAGTGGAGTTTATTCTGGATACAGGCGGAGATCGCCTGTACATCGACGAGGAAGTGGCCGCTAAGGTAGGCATTCGAAGTATTCATGAGCGCCGGACTCGTTACGCATACACAGGTGGCGAATACGTAAGCGAACCTCTTGGTGTCGCTGAGAGTGTGACGATGGGAGAAGTCCGCATGACCAATGTCCCTGTTGTTGTAGCCAAATGGAAAGCTCTTGGCCTCACGAGTGATGGTGTAATTACCACTCAAATGCTAAAGCAGTTTCTGAGCACGATTGACTATGATGCTGGAGAGCTCGTCTTGAGAGAGAGAGAGGGACGAGTCAGGGAGAATTTCTTGGCATCACTGGGTGGCAATCCTGTTAGGATGCCGTTTTGGATGAGCTCCACGCATCTGATGTACACTAAGGGAAGCCTGAATGGTCGGGACGGGCTCAATGTGTTTATGGACTCAGGACTAGCTTCGAGCATGCCCTTAGTGATTTTGGATGAGACAGTAGAGGAGCTAGGGATATCAGACACCAAGGTCGATATCGACGGAACCGATTACTACTGGGTCCCGATCGAAACTCATGGGATTGGCCCGTTGACCAGAGGTGAGACACAGGCCCTTGGTAACGTGTTCGTAGAAGAGAACGCGTATGACTCCGCGGGCTTCTTTCGTGACGTTCTCGTCTCCCATCAATATCTGAAGCACTTTGGGTCATGGACGATTGATTTCGAAACGATGTCCTACTACTTCCCAGAAGATTCAAGAATTAGAGCCGCGTCATCGATCTCGACTTGTTTTCAATGTAGAGAACCATGACGTACTACCCACACAAGAAATTGTTTTTTCTTGCGGTGGGATCGGTCGTATTAGCGTGCACCTCAGTTACTCGGGATGACGTCGTAGTTGAGGTCGATTCAGATATCGACACCCTCGTCTATGATCTTATCCCCAAAGAGGGTGGAGCTAGCACGACTCTGAGGGCGCGCATGGATCATTACGGTGTGCCGGGGATCAGTGTCGCGGTTTTGAGGAACGGCGAGGTGGGCTGGGCTCGCGGTTTTGGAGTAAAGCTTGTGGGGACGGACGACCTTGTAGACACGGCAACCGTCTTTTCAGTCGCTTCCCTCAGCAAGGTGGCTGCTGCTGCGACGACACTAAGGCTCGTTAACGCTGGACTACTCGATCTCGATCGAGATGTTATGGATTATCTCACCTCGTGGAGCATACCGGAAAATCCGTATACGACTGAGAGTCCGGTCACGCTTAGAAGGCTTATGTCACATACGGCAGGGACGACGGTACACGGCTTTGCTGATTTTCAGCCGGGTGAGGCCCTTCCGACGACTGTGCAAATTCTTGAAGGCAGCGGACCGGCCAAGAATTCACCAGTCGTGGTCAGTGATGAGCCCGGAACGATCTACAGGTATTCGGGTGGTGGAACCACCATTCAACAACTAGTCATCGAAGACGTAACGGGTAGCCCCCTAGCTAGTGCAGCTGTGGAATGGGTTTTCGATCCGCTTGGTTTGATTCGGAGCTCCTTCGTAAACCCGCTCCCTGCTGGGCACGGAAATATCGCACGAGCGCATGACGACCGAGGGCGTCCGACCGCTCTTCCTCGCGGTTGGGAAGCGATGCCCGAAGCTGCTGCTTCTGGACTCTGGACATCACCAAGCGATTATTCCCGAATTGTGATTGCGCTTAGGAATTCGTGGTTGGGGACACCTAGCTCTTACATAAGTCATGATCTCGGACAGGATGTCATGACGAAGGTCGGGCCAGGGAATTTTGGTCTGGGCCCGTACCTTGGAGGGAGCGGAAGATCTCGCTACTTCAGCCATGGTGGATCGAACGAGTCGTATAAATCATACTTCCGTGTCTTCCTTGAGAGTGGTCATGGAGCGGTAGTATTCACAAATGGTGCGGGTGGGTCAGACCTAGTCGAAGAGATCATCGAAGCGTTGGAAAGGATCGAAGGCTGGCCCGGCTAAAAGTTGCTCGATCGGGTAAGCTTGTGATTTTGGGACCTAACGTTTGGGTGAGAATGAGCATTCCTGTTCCTTAAGTTGATGTATGCCAACTTTTTGGAGAAAGATGAAGCCTAGCCAATGAGCGGTTCCTCTTCGCGGATCGCTTCGATCGACATCCTCCGCGGGGTCGTCATCATGTTGATGATGTTGGACCACGTGCGTGAGAGGTTCTACATGCACGTGAGGACGGGTGACCCGATCTATGACTCAATCGACCCCGATCTGTTCTTCACTCGCTATCTGACGCACCTGTGTGCACCGGTTTTCATTTTTCTGGCCGGTCTCTCGGCCTGGCTTTATGCGAACCCACCTGGTCGGGATTTCCGCTCACCGGCTGTGTTTCTGTTTAAGCGTGGCCTGGTGATCATCCTGATCGAAGTAGTTCTCTACTATCTAGTCTGGGCTGATAGCTATCCGTCTTTTCTATTCCTTCAGGTTCTCTTCGCAATCGGAATGTGCTTGATTGGGCTGGGGATGCTTTGTCGTATTAACCATTGGCTGATCGGAGCATTAGGCGCTCTGATCGTAGTCGGACACAACGCTCTGAGTCCTATTGGATTCGTGCCCGGCCAGTTCGGGTATGTGCCTTGGACAATTCTTCATGACCCCGGAGAACTAGGTCAACTGGCGGGGCTTACGATCAGCCTATCGTATCCGGTTCTGCCGTGGTTTGGCGTGATACTCTTAGGCTATTTCGCGGGACCTTTGTTCGCACGTTCGGTCTCTGAACTTACTCGGCGTAAAATTCTGGTCGCTCTTGGGGTTGCGTGCATTGGTCTCCTTGTTCTTCTGAGGGGGCTCAATCTTTACGGCGAGGCTACGCCGTGGACGCCACAGGAAGCGGCGATAGAGACCGTGATGTCGTTTCTGAACTTCACCAAATACCCGCCGTCTTTGGATTATTTGCTTATCACACTTGGGGTGGGTTTCCTTTTATTGGCTTGGTTCGAGTCGGTCAGGAGGGAGAATCAACTCTTGAACGCCATTAAGGCTTTCGGGTCAGTGCCGATGTTTATCTACGTCGTGCACCTATACGTGCTCCTAGCTGCGTACTGGGTTTTATTCCTCATATTCGGACCGACACATGGTGAGCGTTTCGGGCTGAATAGTGTGACTTGGATCTGGGTGGGTGCGATCGTTCTAATAGCGGTGCACTATCCTGTGGCGAGCAAATTTGCTGACTACAAGCACCGTGAAAAGCGCGACAAGCCTTGGTTGAGCTACTTCTAGGTTCTAGGCACGCGTCAGCAAGACTTTTGAATGTCTTCTTAAGACTCGGTCCCGTGACTGCCAGGAGCTTAAGGAGTTACTGACAGGAGACACAGTTGTGGTTGTTGACCGCACCTAGGGATTCCAAGAGTGCAATCGCCTCGGGGTAAGGTTGCACTCGTTGGACTGGTCCGTTGGCCATGTCCACCGTCGTCTC
>DLTN01000107.1 GCA_002500925.1 Gemmatimonadales bacterium UBA7835
CCGACGCGGCTTATGCGCTTGAGGAGACCGATGGCGACATCATCGACATGGTGATGGCAGCCATGGAAGCCGCCGACGAGGCGGGTGGCGATAGACGTTGCACGTGTGAAACCGAGCCCGTACCCGATGCCTCCTGCCACAGTCGTAACGCACACGTTGCCTACATTCTGGCGGCAGATCCAGACGATAGGGAGGGCGACTCGTTCAACAACGGTGACTACTTCATGTATATCGACGTGACCGACGAGAACATAGAGACACGCGAGAATGGGAACCCGGTCATCACTCTTCGAATGAGATATGACGCTTGGAAAGAAGCAAACTCGTCAGAGTAAGCGCGCAGTCACCACGATGCGAAATACTTAGCGCCTAAGCTCAGCTACCCGTGGGCCGCGAGAATACAGCACCATGTGGGTCTCCGGGTCCTGATTCGCCGTGTGGCCAAGTCACTCGATCGAAGCTTACTCCCGGTCTATCTACACCGTTCGCGGTGAAGGACGCATCAACCTCTAAATCCCCGGTGACGGGATCAAAATCCACGATGAGAACTCTGTGCCGTGTGCCAGCATACCCGGTGACCACGATGCGTCGGCCATCGGGTGAAAGAGAAATCCAATGCGGCCAGTCGTCGTTCTCAAGTGATACATGGGCGACTTCAAATGGGTTCTCGAGGTCGCTTAAGTCCAGCGCTACAAGACCGTTCACTGAAGGTACAGCTTGCACCCAATATTCACCCGATACGATCGGAAGAGCACACGAGCTCCCACCGAAATCCCACACCTTTTCGACCGATGGCGCTTCTGACGCGAGATCTTTCACATTAAGAAGTGCACATCCGAAAGTCGAAACCAGCACTGTTTCGCCATCCGACAAGAGGCGCGGCTCTGCTGCCAATCCCCAATCCGAATGTAATTCTAGGGTGTGCAGTAAAGAGAGGTCACTCAGCCTCCATATCTGAATGACTCTCCGGTCGACATCCCCCCGCATATCGGCGCTCCCTGTCACAACACGGTCGAGGTCAGGTACCGCAGCGAGGCTATAAGGGCGGACGCCTGATCCGCCCGCTTCAGCCGAACCCCATGCGAGCATAGAACCCGACGGAGATAGCCTGGCGATACCACCAGCAGAATTATTTCCCTCTCCTTCGGTCTGAAAAGTGGCGAGAACATCAAGATTCTCGAGCCTTTCGAAAGAATGCGGTGACGTTAATGGACCTGCCGCTTTGAACGTACCTGCTAGCTTTGGCGCCCTCGGGTCCGACAAGTCGATAAGGTGTGTCTCTCCCGTGCTGAAATCGTTGGCGAAAAGCGAAACGCTGTCGGGCGGCATGGTGTGCTCTGTGTGGTGTCCACGTATCGTGCCCTGGGTAGGGACAGCTAGGGTCGTGACCACTCCTCCATAACTGTCCGAGTCCGGATTTGCGTCAAGAACAACCATGAAGTTGAGATCGACCGAATCCGCGTCGCTGGTCCAGACAAAGAGGTATTCGCTCGTTGTGCTCACAGGTACTTCGGCGCCTGGAATCGAACATCCAACAATGACCACAATCAATGAACTTGCGAAGCAGAGACCTCCTTTAGGCACCTTGCTCAACGTGAGGCTACCTCTCCATCGCAGCGAGGATCGCGGCCACCGTCTGGTCAGTCCGCCACCGCATCAACTCCTCACCAACGGCAATCGTCCGCCCAAGAGGTACAAGCGAAACCCCGTTGATCGAAGCCCTGCCGGACTGAACTCGCTCTTCATAGCGCACGGTCTCAGGATCCACAGCAACCTGCATCGCACTGAGCCAGTAGTTGTCGTGCCAGCCCTCGCTTTCTTCGAAGATCCCAAACGTGTCTTCCATGTGCCGCTGGACACCCGCGTTGTCATAAAATTCCGGTATAAAAAGAACCTTCTCGGTTCCCCACTCCTCGTTGAGAAGATTCGCAGCATTCTGCATACCGGTCTGGTTGCCGCCACTGTCTCCGATAAACACAATCCATTCAAAGCCATGCTGGTGTAGGCTACGACCAACGTCCTCAAGGATTGCTTCGAAAGTCTCCTGTCGCACACTGAGCGTTCCAGAGTAACGCATGTGTCCAGTTGGAGGATTGATGCCTCCCTCGGGGACAAGCTTGATAATCGGAGCACATAAGGCGTCACCTAGCATTCGGGCGACCCGGTCACACATGCCCTCTAGCACATAGTTGTGCTTACCCATAGCGACGTAAGGGCCATTCTGCTCGATCCCCCCTGTCGGGACGATCGCAGTGCGCTTACCCTCGGCTAAGGCGTCACGAATTTCGATCCAGGTCATCTCCTCAATCCAGATCGTGTTTAGTGCTGGGATTGGGCGTTCCATCACCAGTTCGTCCTCTAGCTCTATCTGAGCTAAGACCGGAGTTGCTAATCCTCCCATGAAGCTGAACGTGACAAAAATGATGACAAAAATGCGGAATCTGCTCATAGTGTGATCTCCATTGCGATGAAGTCGGTAATTCTACATCAGGGAAAAAGACATGGCGAACCGCCACACTAGTATCACTCTCTTACTGTCTCTCGCAGCCGCCGGCTGCGGTGCTGATAGCTCCGACACTTCAAAACTGAACGGCGATGAGACTGCGATCGATATTCCGGAAGACCAGCTAATCCGGACAGCTAACCCATACGCCCGCGGCTACACAGATAGCGACTTCCCCCGTATTCAGGAGCTCGCCCCCGGTGTTTATTCATATGAGCAACTGCGCTCCGCCGGTGACGAAAAGTTTACGACGGTGAGTATGTTCGTTGTTACCGAAACCAGTGTGCTTGTGGCAGACGGCCAAGGCAGTATAGAAGAGACCCAAAGGATGATTGACCACATCGCCGTGGTGACCGATAAGCCTATCAAGGATGTGGTAGTCGCTTCAGACCACGGCGACCACACAGCAGGAAATTCAGCCTTCCCTAGCGACGCACGCTTCTGGGCCCACCCGACCTCTGCATCTGCTCTTGAACGGATGGCACAGAATAGTTCGGCGCTACCTATGGCCACTGACCTTGTAGCGGATCGGGAAGTGTTACAGCTAGGTGGCCGTGAGATTCACCTCCAGTTCCTCGGCAGAGCTCACACCGGCGGCGATCTTGTGGTATACCTACCTAAAGAGAAGATCATGTTCATGAGTGAAGCGTATTTGCACCGGGTCTTTCCGGCGATGCGCTCAGCCTTCCCGTCTGAGTGGGTCGACATGATTGAGGTAGCGCAAGCAATGGACGTAGACATGTACGTTCCGGGACACGGCTTCGTAGACCACCCGTCAATTCTTAAGGATGAGTTAGAGGTATTCCAAGGTGCTATCCGCGCCGTGATCGAAGAAGCTCAACGCTGGCACGAGGAGGGCTTCGACCTCCAAGACGCTATCGCAGGAGCAACCTTCGGCTCATTAGAGACCTGGTCTCTTCGAGAAAGCCAGGGAGACCGAGCACTTCAGCAAGTTTTTGCTGAAATCGATGGCACCCTACCGGAGGCCAACTGATGCCGAGTTATAGTTCGGTCATCTCCACATCGAGAGATCG
>DLTN01000106.1 GCA_002500925.1 Gemmatimonadales bacterium UBA7835
ACCTGAGGGGCAAAAGCTGGAATTAAGTAAAGCAGTACGCGAGGAGATGATTCTCGCGGTCAATCCATACGTAATTTGTGATCCGGACTGCCAAGGTCTTTGTCCACAATGCGGGACTAACCTCAACGAGGACTCGTGTACCTGCATTGAAGAAGCAAATGACCCTAGGTGGGGGCCGCTACAGGACCTGAAGAGCGAGTAGATTTCATGGCTGTACCTAAGAAACGCACGTCGAAGCAACGCAAGCGTAAACGCCGCACCCATTACAAGGCTGAGAGCGTTGCCGTCCACACCTGCGCAAAATGCGGCGATACCAAGCAACCACATCGAGTCTGCCCGAGTTGTGGGTACTACAAGGGTGAACCTGTTCTTGAAGTAGACGTAGACTGAGCATCACGTACTCCGGATTCCCGCGCAGCTGGTCGGGGCTCCACGGAATACATTTCTGCTGAGGGAGGCGCTCGGTGCGGATAGTTCTAGACGCGATGGGGACCGACGAAGCCCCTTCTGCCGAGGTGGCTGGCGCAATCGGAGCCGTGCGCCTAGAAAGCAATTCCGACGTTGAAATAATTCTCGTCGGTGATGAAGGCCTGATCCACGCTGAACTGGCCAACCACGTTGATGTTCCAGGGGGGATTGTTGTTCACCACGCTCCGGACCGGGTGACCGTGAAAGACTCTCCGGCTTCTGTGATCAGGCGAAAGCCAGAATCGTCGATCGTGGTGGGGTTAAAGCTGCACAAGGAAGGAGCCGCAGATGCGTTTGTGAGCGCCGGGTCGACTGGCGCAGTCATGGCATCTTCCCTCTTTGCTTTGCGTCCTCTCCCAGGGGTAGAGCGCCCGCCGGTTGGAACTCTGCTGCCAACGGCAGGAGATCTCTGTCTACTCTTAGATGCTGGTGCGAATATCGGTTGTAAGCCACGCCACTTGCTTCAATTCGCGCATTTAGGGACCACCTACATGCGAGATGTCATGGACCGGTCTAGTCCAAGGGTAGGCCTGTTGAACATTGGGGAAGAACCGGGGAAGGGCGACGAACTTAGTGTTGCGACCTATGATCTACTCCAGGGAGATCCGGGACTAAAGTTTATCGGTAACATCGAAGGACGAGATATTATTGGTGGTGGATGCGACGTCATCGTCTGCGATGGGTTCGTTGGCAATGTTCTCTTGAAATTCTACGAGTCCGTTGCTGGATATATAGTGGATCTGCTCAAGGTTGAGCTTGCGTCCGTCGAAGATGCTACAATTGACCTGGGGCATGTCTTTCGCGTACTGGACTATGCCGAATATGGTGGAGCGCCTCTTTTGGGTCTGGGGGGTGTGTCGATAATCTGCCACGGTGGATCTCCTCCAAAGGCGATTCAGAACGCAGTGAGCGTGGCTGCCCGTGCAGTGCGCGCTGGCCTTGTCGAGCACAGTGCCGAGGAGTTGAACCTATGAAGACGCCGACACCAATTGCGGAGATAACGGGGACAGGGCGTTTTCTTCCTGAAAACGTTGTAACAAACCTGGACCTAGAGAGGAGCTTGGATACCTCGGATGAGTGGATCCGCACGCGCACAGGGATTCACGAGCGCAGGATTGCACCAGACGATATGTGCGCCGCTTACCTTGGCGCGGAGGCGGCACGTGGCGCTCTAGAGGAAGCGGGTGCCGACCCGGGTGATGTTGATATCTTAATAGTGTCTACAGCGACTCCGGATCGATGGTTGCCCTCTACTGCTTGTGATGTGCAGGCAATTCTCGGGTGTGACAAAGCTGTTGCTTTCGATGTGATGGCTGCTTGTACGGGTCACCTCTACGCTTTAAGCATGGCAGAGGGCTATATCGCAGCAGGGCGGGCGCGAATAGCGCTCGTAGTGGCTGCGGAAAAAATGAGTGCGATTGTCGACTGGACTGATCGAAAAACGGCGGTGCTGTTCGGAGATGGTGGTGGTGCCGCTGTCCTCCAGCCATCCAAAGGATTTGGCCGCGGGATTCTATCCTCACATTTACAGTCGGATGGGAACTTGGCAAACCTACTGTATCGCCCTGGAGGCGGCGCCATTGATCCGATCAGCCAGAGTATGTTGGATGAGGGTCGCCACTTGCTCAGGATGAACGGCAGAGAAATTTTTAAGAATGCCGTGCGCTCCATGGCCGAAGCGTGTGAAATAGCTATCAAAAAAGCTGGCTGGGGAGCAGAGGATGTCGATCTACTAGTGCCCCACCAAGCGAACATTCGCATCATCGAGGCCACGGCGAAGTATGCCGGAGTGCCTATGGACAAGGTTTTCGTCAATGTGGACAAGTACGGAAACATGAGTTCGGCCACAGTGCCAGTTGCGTTCGATGAGGCCCGTGAGCAAGGCAGAATCCGCGAGGGCTCAAATGTTGTTACGGTCGCCTTCGGAGCTGGGCTCACGTGGGGCGCCATGGCAATCCGCATGTAGCCTCTAATGTAATTCACATGACACTAGCACTCTTGTTTCCCGGTCAGGGGTCGCAGTACGTCGGGATGGGCCATGGTCTCGCAGCGTGCGAACCCGTTGCCGCAGAGGTTCTCGCTGAAGCTGATGAGACTCTAGGCTTTTCTTTGTCGGCCATGATGCGCGACGGCCCAAGTGAGGAATTGACGGAGACGCAGAATGCTCAACCTGCGCTCTTGGCGCATTCTGTGGCAGCACTTCGAGTGTTTGGCGCCCGGCATTCTACTTGGACCTCGCCGGCATTCGCGGCAGGACATTCCCTAGGAGAGTTCAGTGCCCACGTGGCTGCAGGAACAGTGACGTTTGTAGACGCGCTGCGTGCTGTCCGACTCAGAGGTCAACTAATGTTTAAGGCTGGCGAGGCTCGTCCCGGGACAATGGCGGCCATTCTGGGTCTTAACGTTAGAGAAGTCCGGGAAGTGTGCCATAAAGTGAGACTTGGAGTGTGCGTGCCTGCGAACTTCAATTCTGCTGGTCAGATTGTGATTAGCGGAGATGTCTCTGGGGTCGAGGAAGGCATTACTCTTGCGAAGGAAGCTGGGGCAAAGCGTGCGGTTCAATTGAATGTCTCGGGAGCCTTCCACTCCCCGCTCATGGAGCCAGCTGCCGAGGAGTTAAAAGCATTCCTAGATGACATAGAGTTTTCTGATCCTGCGTTTCCTGTGATCGCTAACGCGACTGCTGATCCGGTAACAAGAGGGGAGGACGCCCGGACCCTGTTGGTGAGGCAGCTTGTATCCCCTGTTCGGTGGACAGAGTCAATCGAGGTCATGGCTTCAAGAGGTGTCGACCGGTTTCTAGAACTAGGGTCCGGAAAGGTTTTGACCGCCCTAAATCGAAGAAACGCAAAGGGCCTCGAAAGTTCAGCTTTGGGCGAACCTGAAGATTTTAACAACCTGGAGGTCTGATGATGAGGAGTACTCTGGAACTAAAGGGACTAGTTGCGATCGTAACTGGTGGCTCGCGGGGGATAGGCAGAGGTATTGCGGAAGCCCTCGCGGATGGTGGCGCGATTGTAGCGGTGGTGGACTTAGAGGCCTTGGGAGCCGCTACGTCCGCCGCCGAACTTCCTGGAGAAGGCCACGAGGGCTTCGCTTGTGATGTCGCAAACGCTGATCAGGTGAACTCATGTTTAACTGAAATAGAGCAACAGCTGGGCCCCGTGTCGATTTTGGTGAACAACGCCGGAATCACGCGCGATAACCTCCTCATGCGGATGAAGGATGAAGAGTTCGATCAAGTGCTTGCCGTCAATTTGAAAGGGACATTTAACTTTACGCGAGCCGCCGCACGAGGCATGATGAAACGCAGAAGTGGAGCGATTCTGAACATTGCATCGGTGGTAGGTCTTACAGGTAATGCAGGTCAAGTGAATTACGCCGCGTCAAAGGCTGGAGTCGTAGGGTTGACCAAAAGTGTGGCGAAGGAGTTCGCATCCCGCGGAGTCCGGTGTAATGCGATCGCACCTGGCTTTATCCGCACGCAGATGACAGATGAGTTGTCCGAAGCACAGAGAGAGCCACTGATGAAGCAGATTCCACTCGGCACGCTTGGCGAAGTTGAGCAGATTGCTGATGTCGCGCGGTTTCTCGTTGGGCCTGCAGCAAGCTACATTACCGGCCAGACATTGGCGGTAGACGGTGGGATGGTAATGTGATCCTACAGGACGCCGCCATTTTCACGAGATCAACTTTTCTATCGCTGTCTCCACTGAGGGAGGTATCATGAGCGAGGCTACGGACGCGAGGGTCCGCGAAATCATTATCAACGAACTCGGAGTAGAGGCCGAGAAGGTCACAGACGAAGCATCGTTCGTTGAAGACTTAGGCGCAGATTCCTTGGACACTGTCGAGCTTGTGATGGCGTTCGAGGAAGAGTTCGGTATAGACATTCCGGATGAAGACGCAGAACAAATGCGCACCGTTGGTGACGCCATCAAGTATCTGAACGAGAATGTCGAGGGCTGAAGAGTCTCTCGCACCTCGGTTTCGTGTCTTCTGTTTTAGGTGCGTGTAATTAAGATGACTAACGACGCCCTGACGCGAGTCGTTATAACCGGGACGGGGATCGTATCCCCGCTTGGAAACGATGTGCAGTCCTCGTGGGAGGGCTTGCTCGCCGGGGTGAGCGGAGGTGCTCCGATCACCCATTTCGAGGCCACGGATGACTTCGCATGCCGTATAGGCTGTGAAGCTAAAGGGTTTGATCCGCTTGACTATCTAGATAAGCGGGAGGTGAAACGGCATGACCGGGTTTCTCAGTTTGCTGTTGCAGCAGCAACGCAGGCGTTGCGGGAGGCGGGGCTGGAAGGGGTTCCGGCAGGAGGGGATCCAGAACGTTTCGGGGTGATCTTTGGTAGCGGGATAGGGGGAATTGGAACCTTTGAAGAACAGCATCGAAAGCTCATCGAAAAAGGACCGAGTAGGGTAAGTCCTTTCTTTATACCGATGTTCATACCGGATATCTCGGCGGGGCTGATCTCAATTAGGTGGGGATTCCGGGGGCCCAATTACGCTACGGTCTCAGCCTGCGCCTCGTCGGCACATGCTATTGGCGACGCTATGCGGCACATTCGTCATGGAGATGCAGACGTGATGGTGGCCGGGGGTGCAGAGGCTACGATCACGCCGATGACGTTTGCAGGCTTCAGTTCCATGAAGGCGCTCTCTACTCGCAATGATGATCCAAAGGGCGCGAGTCGGCCATTCTCTGCAGACCGAGACGGTTTTGTGATGGGTGAGGGCGGTGGAGCCGTGATCTTGGAGTCTTTGGAGCACGCACAGGGCCGTGGTGCGACGATACTCGGTGAGGTTGTTGGTTATGGCCTGAGCGCGGACGCATTTCATATCACTGCACCACCACCCGGTGGCTACGGTGCTCAGGCTGCGATGCGGATGGCCCTCAAGTACGCTCGGGCAAGTGCCGGGGATGTGGATTACGTGAATGCTCACGGGACATCCACCATGGCCGATGCAATCGAAACCGAGGCCATAAAGCAAGTTTTAGGAGACCGAGCCTATGAGATTGTGGTCGGCTCCACAAAATCTATGACTGGCCACTTGCTCGGTGCCGCGGGGGCACTTGAGGCGATTATTTCTCTTCGGGTGTGCCAGACGGGTAAGATACCACCGACTATAAATTTCTCGACTGCCGATCCGGAGTGCGACCTAGATTATGCGCATCAGGGCATGCAGGAGCGAGCGGTTGGCTTGGCGCTCAGTAACTCGTTTGGATTTGGCGGCCACAATGTGTGTTTGGCATTGAGGGCTTGGAGCTGAGTACACCGCTCCGCGTCGGCCTGGGCTATGATTCCCATCGCTTTGAGCCCGGCCGCCCTTTAGTTCTGGGGGGCATCACGATCCCGGGTCACCCCGGTTTGGCCGGTCATTCAGACGGTGACGCCATCACTCATGCAGTGATAGACGCAAT
>DLTN01000008.1:0-1294 GCA_002500925.1 Gemmatimonadales bacterium UBA7835
CCTAGTGGCCCTCTGGCACAGTCATCGAGATTCCAGCCTCTGCTAAACGCACACTCATGGCACGTGCTAACTCCAACACGTTCTCCGCCTCCGCCATAGCAGCTTCTAGGGCAGGTTTTACATCGTAGTAGCGGGCGATAAGCGCATCACTAGGAGGCTCCCAGAAGGCGAGCACTTCATCCTTCAGACCACTGACTTGGCCGAACACATTCTCAGGATTAGCCTGACCGCCACCAAACCGGCGCCCCCCCTGCTGCCGAGGCACACCGAACTTGACCCTCGCTTCATCCCAGGCTTCTTGGAACGAGTCAAAGTCAGCCTTCAGTGCCTCCGGGACTTCAGCGTCTTCCATCTGGTCAACGGCCGCAGTCACCTCCTCGTGTACCTGAGCAACGATCAAAGAAATGTGTTGGCCGCGGCGCTGCACCTCGTGCAAATCGTTCGCCACATTGTCATACGCCACTCGTTCGGCTCCTGCCAGTCCCACCTCCGAATCCATGACTATTGTCATCGATTCGGAGTCTACCACCTCTCCCTCCACGACCAGTGCGACATGATATGTGCCTGGCCTCACGAACGGACCTACGTCTCCGCTCGGTCGGTCTTCTTCCGTCTCGCAAATATCACGAGACAGGTATCCCGGTGCTGGGGGCGGAGTCGGAACACCCTCAATATCCGCATTTCCACTTCCCCGCCCGAATCCACCGAAACCACCGCTCGCACCGCCTAGTACAGGCTCGACGCGCTGGTCCCAGCACATTGTTCGGATACCTGGTTTTCTCCGGTTTTCTGGGGCGAACAACTCACGCACCAGATGCCCTGACTCGTCCATGATCCTGAGAGACAGCTCTCTGACTTCATCATCCAGATAGTACTGCATGATAGCCTCAGCCGGAGGATTCTCACCGACAAAATACTGATGGCCCCAGAACTCTTCGTTCTTATCGTCCATCATCTTGAACTGTAGTGCCGTTGGCACACTGAACAGGCGGGCATCGGACTCAGTGGCGGCAACGTATTCCTGGATGGGCTCGAGGTGATCAAGGATGAAGAGAGCCCTACCATGCGTAGCAACGATCATTGCGTTGTCGCGTTGGTGCAGCGTGATCTCATCCACTCGAACAGTGGGAAGATTCGCACGCAGCCTCCGCCAGCTTTCTCCGCGATCAAGTGAGAGAAAAATGCCGGTTTCTGTTCCCACATAAAGGACATCTCCATTCCGATGATCCTCAGTCAACGTCCTGACATTCTCTCCCTCAAGCCCTTCCGTAATTGATCGGAACGTCATTCCGAA
>DLTN01000008.1:1693-10810 GCA_002500925.1 Gemmatimonadales bacterium UBA7835
AGAGAAGCTGGAGGGTACTACCTCGGACACCCAACCCATATGAGGTGCGTCAGGCAACCGATCGCCAACGCTCTGCCAAGAAGCTCCACCATCACGTGAAACGTTCACTGTGCCATCATCACCACCCGTATAGTAAACACCAGCCGACGCTGGAGATTCTGCAAGAGATACGAGGGTTGGCCAGTTCGAAATTCCATCATTCCGGGCAATGGTTACTTCACTGTTTAACACTCCCATTGTCCTGATGGTGTCGCGGTCGGCTCCCGAAGAAAGATCAGGACTGATAGCAACCCACGAGTCCCCGCGGTCAGATGACCGGAAAACCTTCTGAGCTGCCGCTATGAGGACCCCCGGATCATGAGGCGAACGAATAAACGGAGTGTCCCAATGCCACCGATAACGGTCTCCTTGCAAGTGATTTACGACGTTTGTCGCTGAGGGACGAATACTCTTTGATTCACCGGTCACGACATCGCGCCGGACCATGTTTCCTCCCTGAGATTCCGCGTATACAATCCGCGGATTACGCAAATCTGGCATCGCTACAAAGCCGTCACCCCCTCGGACCTGATACCAGTCGTAATTGGTGATCCCAACGTTCTGACGCGTTGCACTAGGACCACACCAGCTGTAGTTGTCCTGCATACCACCGCAAACATTGAACGGGCGCTCCATGTCGTAGTTCACGTGGTAGAAGAGTCCCACCGGTAAGTTTGGCAGGAAGCTCCATGTGCGACTTGCATCCCATGAAACCGCAAGCCCACCATCGTTTCCGATCAGTACGTGATCTGGGTTCTTCGGATTGATCCAGATAGCGTGCACGTCGTCGTGGGTTAGGCGAGCCGCGTCGGTTGCGAACGTCTCACCACCGTCAACAGTTAGGTGCAGGCCGACACCGCCCATATAGACCCGGTCGGGGTCAACCGGATCGACGCGGACCTGGCTGAAATACATTGGACGAGGATTTGTGTTGCTCATAAGCGTCCACGTCGCCCCCCCATCCTGTGAGCGATAAAGACCCGTCAGGTTCTCAACTTCCCCATCTTCACTCTGATCTCTACCACCAGGTCCATTACCACCGACTCGCGGGCCTTCCACCAGGGCATATACGACCTGATCATCACGCCCGTAGACATCTACCTCAATGCGGCCAAGTGGACCATCTGGGAAACCACCTCCAGTCACTCGGGACCAGTTGTCTCCCCCGTCAACTGACTTCCAAACACCACTGCCCGGACCACCCCCGTTCATGCAACATGCGTTGCGACGGCGCTGATAGGTTGACGCGTAGAGTGTATTCGAGTTGGTACTTGAGCGGACGAGAGCGTTTGCACCGGTATCGTCATCCACCTCGAGCACCTTCGTCCAGCTGTCGCCTCCGTTCGTCGTCTTGAAGACACCTCGATCCCCCCCCGACCCAAAAAGCGGTCCAGTAGCGGCGACAAGGACGACTTCACTGTCCCTCGGGTCAATTAAAATTCGGTTGATGTGGCGCGAATCCTCCAAACCCATGTGGTTGAATGTCTGTCCGCCATCGGTCGACTTATAGACACCACCACCCCAAGAGGTCGTCTGTCTGTTATTGGATTCTCCCGCACCAACCCATACCAAGTCTGGATCTGTCTGAGAGATTGCTACGTCACCTAGCGCAATCAGTCCCTCGTCCTGAAACAGCGGCTCGAAGAGCGCGCCGCCGGAGGTGGTCTTCCATAAGCCGCTATGGGCGGTAGCCGCATAGTAAATGGCCGGATTGGCCTCATACACAGCCAAATCTGAAATGCGGCCAGACATGGTCGCCGGTCCGATCGAGCGAAAATGGAGAGAATCGAATTCTTCGGCGACCGACTGGGCTTTGAGCAGGGAAGTTCCGCCCGAAATACCCAGTAGTACCAAGAGAATGATAGAAGAACGATGAACCTTCATGAGCTTTTCCAGTGCTAGTTCGGGATAGGTGCCCAATGTCGGCAAGGCTAAGAAGGCAGGAAAGGGGACCTGGCTCTCAAACTCATAAGCGGACCAAGAAGCGAATCGCTAAGGAGTTCTCTGGACGGCAGCGGCTTACTCAACGATCGTGACGGATCGTATCTCACCGTGACTGAAGAGCTGTGCTTAACCTTACCGAAATTTTCGATTCCATCTGGGAGGCACTCGCCAAGGGTCGTGTCCATGCACGAGATGCGTTCCATACGCCTGCCGTTGGCACAGTTCGTGCCGGACAGCCAGAAGTCCGCACTGTCGTGCTTCGTCATGTCGACAGTCAGGCGGGGATCCTTGGGTTCCATACAGATCGTCGAAGTCCGAAGGTTCAGGATCTAACAACAGAGTCGACCTTAGCGTGGCATTTCTACGATCATGAGCGAAAGGTGCAAATACGGGCGCGTGGATCGGGGCTCGTGCACATAGATGATGAGGTCGCCGATGAAGCCTGGGGAGAGGTGGCACCTCTCGGACGCCGGTGCTACGGACAAATCAAGGGGCCGGGTGTTTCGAGCACCGACCCGCAGGTGGGCCTTCCATCTTTAGAGGCGCTAGAAGCCGAAGAGCCTAGTGTCGTCGCTGAATGTCGAGAAAATTTTTGTGTCATTCGGAGCAGATTGACCGAAATCGACTGGTTTTATCTTCAGTTTCAGGGACACAGACGCGCGCGGTTCACCCGAACTCAGAGTGACTGGCAAAGTATGTGGGTTGCGCCCTAAATCTTCAGCATGAACGCCGTTTTTCGACATAGCTTGCCAGTCTGATCATCGCCACCTCAAGCTCATCATACTGAACACACGGATAGACAACCCGAAACAGACCGTGCTTCGTGTGCCCAAAACCCACGCCAGGGGTTAGAAGCACTCCGGTTTCGTCGAAAAGCTTTCGCCAAAGGCTCATCTCCCCGCTTTCGGAATCTTCCTCGAGAAATTCTGAAAGGTCTACCCACAGGAAGAGGCTACCCCTAGCTGGTACATACGGTACTCCCATATCTCGAAAGGACCGGGCGGCGAGGGCATAAGAATCGGTGAGACGCTGCTGATTTCGAGTGATGAAGTCGTTAATGAATTCGTCTTCTGTCAGTACGCGGCTCAATACCCACTGTGTGTAGTTAGAAAGCGAGTGCGTCAGGTTGAGGTTCTCATAAGCCTCGAGTGCTCTCTTGTTTAGCGTCCACAGAATACCCACTCGAAAACCAGATATCCCCAAGTCTTTCGACAAGGAATACCAGAGATGCAGGTACTCGCTTTGCCTGGCTTTCATCACTTGTGCGAATGAACTAAACGTCATTTGCGAGACATAATCATCGCGGATATCAGGGTGTCCGGTGTCTATGATTGACAACCCGTAAATCTCGTTAACTATGAGATGCACTTGGTGCGCTATACACCAATCGGCAATCCGGTTCAGTCTGTCGACGTCGTAAATCCCCCCCGTCGGATTGTCTGGAGAGGTGAGGATAAGGAGTCGAAAACGCCGACCTGAGTCAGTGATATCCTCCCAAGCACGCTCTAAATCATCGACGGTCAGGAGAGGTCCGTCCGCAAGTTCCGATATCTCATGGTGCGTTATGAGATCGTAGCGTTCGACCTTTGAGAAATTACCGAGGTCCTTTGTGTAAACTGGATAGCATGGTGCGGGGATGACAGCTACATCTCCCTCCTCAGCAAGGACAAAAGCCGTCATCTCAATAACGCCCGTGGCACCCGGTGACACGACTACCTCGTCTGGCTGGATTGAGCACCCCGTCAGATGAGTTCCCATAAAGTGCGCTAGTGCCTGCCTGAATCCTGGAGCACCACCTGCAGCTGTATAACTGGGGACCCAGTCCGGGATCGACTCTGAGCCTGCTATCGATTCGACCCTTGCCTTGAGGTCAGGCCAGCTGAGCCGGTTCTTAGCGATGTTGAGAGGGATCTTTCCTTGCGGATTTTCGGTGGGATGATACCGATCCCGTTCTGTCTCTCTTAACGCATCGTAATCGATTCGGAGAGGGCTAGCCGCAGCATGCGCTCCCCGGGACGACAGTGAGTCCGTCACGGCCTATAAATCTCCACTTTTTTTGGTTGGAACCCATTGATACAGTTGGGGGGCATTAGTAATGCTCAAGATACCACATTGGGCCACTGCTGACGTTTACAATTAGTCCATCCCACAGATGACCAGTAGCTTCTGTAGTTCTCCTCACGCCTGCGCACTGAGAGTTCACTTTTGGGTCTCACCACAGTAGACGCGATCGCTTTCGTAGCGTTCTTGTCCGCAGTGATCGGCATCTCACTATACGCATCGCGCGACGAGGATACATCAGAGGATTATTTCCTAGCTGGTAGAAGCCTAACGTGGTGGCTGATCGGATTCAGCTTGATCGCCTCAAACATTTCTACCGAGCATTTCATCGGGATGGCGGGATCCGGCTTCGGCTCTGCCGGCATGGCAATCGCCTCGTACGAGTGGATCGCCGCACTTTCGCTGGTGATCGTAGCGTTCTGGGTTCTTCCTCTCTTTCTGCGTCTAGGCATCTTCACGATGCCTGAGTTCTTGGAGCACCGCTACGGGAACCCGGCACGCACAATCATGGCCATCTATCTGATGGCTGCGTACGTCGGCGTTGCGATCGCTGGTGTCCTCTACTCAGGGGCACTCGGACTTCAAACGATCTTCGGACTCGACCTGCTGCCAGGCATATGGCTTATAGGAATCCTAGCCGGTGTATACACAGTATACGGCGGACTCAAAGCCGTCGTCTGGTCAGACCTTCTGCAGGGCTCAGCGCTGCTGGTCGGCGGATGCGTCGTTACAGTGCTGGGCCTCTCTGAGGTTGGTGGCCTGCAGGCGTTCTTGGCTGCCAATGAAGATAAGCTGCACATGGTGCTTCCAGCTGATGATCCGGAGCTTCCATGGACGATCTTTCTACTTGGGATCTGGATCCCGAATATGTTCTACTGGGGTTTCAACCAGTTCATTACGCAGCGTACGCTCGGCGCTCGCTCTCTAGCAGCTGGGCAACGCGGGATCATCTTCGCAGCCGGACTTAAGCTCATCATCCCATTCATCATCGTCTTTCCCGGGATCATAGCATTCCAGCTCTACGGGTCATCCATCAGCGACGGTGATCAAGCCTATCCAATGCTCATTCGGGATCTACTTCCAGCAGGGCTGCGAGGACTGTTCTTCGCCGCACTCTTTGGAGCGGTGATGAGCAGTCTAGACTCGATGCTGAACTCAGCCTCGACACTCTTCACAATGGACATATACAAGCGTCACCTGCGACCCGACGCAGACGCTCACCGAGTCGTCCGAATTGGTCGAATGGCAACAGCTGTCTTTGTTGTCATTGGGTGTATACTCGCCCCATTCCCAGCACAGTTCGAAGGGGTTTACGAGTATATGCAACTCGTATGGGGCTTCATTTCTCCAGCCATTACAGCAGTCTTCATTTTCGGACTGCTGATTCCCCGAGCTCCTCTGTCAGCTGCCGTCAGTGGACTCCTAATCGGACCGGTCACGTATGGGCTGTTGAATTGGCAACTACCTCAGGTCGCATTCTTGAATCACATGGCGTTCACCTTTCTAGTGATTGTAGCGGTCATGACCGGGCTGACTGTTCTCCAACCCCGAACTGAGCCAGTCGTGTACAACACCGTGTCTGACATCGACCTGACTCCAAGCCGAGGTGCACGCATAGGTGGTGTTTTCGTCGCCCTCACCACTGTCGCGTTATACGTAGTGTTCTGGTAACCAGACGTGTCAGTGCTCGAAAGGCAGGACGCTCGTCGTTACCGTTTTTGTGCTTGTGAGGTGCTCAATTGAACCTTACATAAACCTAGACTCAATTTCACAAGCCGAGATGATCAATGTCGAATTCTCCCACCCCTCGCCGCGCATTCCTTGGAGGAGCAATCGCAGCAGCCGGTGTAGCCGCTCTGCCATCATGCGCCCGTGCAGCGAAGGATCAAATGCCCGCGGACGCGTGGATGGACGAAGTGCCAGGTGAGCACCGCTGCCTCTTCGATTTCAACCAGCACAAGAACGGGGCGACACTCCTACACATCCTGAACTACTTGAATACCTACAGCACCGCTTACGACAAATCAGCCGGTGAAGTCGGAGCTGCTGCTACGCTATACGGCATCAACCCAGGATCGAGTATAGCCCTAGGCTTCGACGACGAGATATGGGAAAAGTACGAGCTGGGAGCATACCACCAACTGCTGGACGCAGATGGCCGAGCTTACACTCGAAACGTCTTCTGGCAGCCAGAGTCATCCGATGCACATTTGTTAGCCCTCGGCACAGGCATAGAGCCTATTGCACCGTTCTTAGGAGCAATGCCGGCGCTAGGGATTCAGAGCCTTCAGGGGATGGGCACCAAGTTCATCATGTGTAATAACGCTCTAAACGCGTGGTCATTCGAGCTCGCTTCGCGAGGTAAGGGGAACCAGGAAGAAATCAACGCCGAACTAAGGAATCACCTTCTACCTGGAGTGAGTATTGTTCCAGCAATGGTTATCGCCATTGAGTTGGCGCAGGAAGCCGGCATACGGTACAACAAGCAGTAGAACACCCAAGGCCGCTTATCGCTTGGTCTGTATCAAGACGAAGTGAGTGGCCGTAACGAATCGTAAGAGTAGTTCAATGACTAGAACGACCGACATCTACGATATCAAAAGCTGGTTGTTCATATTGGGCCTTCCAGCCGCACTTGTCGCTTGTGAAGCTTCTGGGCCAGTCGATTGTTGTGCTGAGATTGCGGTAGTGGATGTGTTACCGACCCGCGCTATGGTCCTTTCTCTTAATGACAGTCTGACATTTAAAGCGATTCCGAGGGATAGTCGCGGGATCGCACAAACAGCGAATACTGTCGGCTGGTCTTCATCAGATTTATCTGTAGCCACCATCACACCTGATGGAAAAGCGATCGCGGTTGGGCAGGGGAAAACCATCATTGCAGCATCAGCAGATGGGATAAGCGGCTCAGCATGGCTGGAGGTCTTCGTTCCCTCCGAGATCGAATCTTACTTGCCTGGACAATCATATGTGGGGCGAGAAGGCTACGCTGAATACATCCCAGGGGAACTGCCGGTGGTCATCTCGGCACCTCATGGGGGTGACCTAAAGCCAAACGAGATCAATGATCGGACGTACGGCGTTACCGGAGCAGATCGGAATACGCGCGATCTAACATTCAGGGTCAGAGAAGCGCTCATAGATGCTACTGGGTATGCACCGCACGTGATCATATCTCACCTGCATCGATCAAAACTCGACCCTAATCGAGAGATTGTAGAAGCGGCTCAGGGTGACCTGTACGCCGAACTAGCTTGGACAGAGTTTCAGGATTTCATTCGTATAGCTAGAGAAACCGTTGCAACTGACTATGGGTCAGGGATGTACTTCGACATGCATGGGCACGGGCACCCTATACACAGAATTGAACTCGGCTATCTGCTCGGGCGCAGTGACCTAAACCTTTCTGATACCTTCCTGGACAACACAACCATCAGAGACAAGTCGAGCCTTCGCTCCCTTGGAACTGAGTCCGAACTTTCATTTTCTCGGCTCCTTCGCGGAGAAACCTCATTCGGAGGGTACCTTCAGGCAGCGGGCTTCCGCTCCGTCCCCAGTCCCTCAGATCCCTCACCAAACGAGGATGCCTACTTCACGGGGGGATACAACACCCGTCGATGGGGCTCACTGACGGGCGGAGAAGTAGTCAGCGGCATCCAATTAGAGCACCAATTCACCGGAATACGTGACACACAGGCAAACCGCCAAGCGTACGCGGTCGTCCTAGCCGAGGTTATCGAGCTTTACATGGAAGAGCACTTCGGATTCTTTGAACCGAACTAGTTAAGAGATCCGAAAAAACCAGTCCACAGCGGGATCTTCACCCCACGGTCTGGAGAGGTGACGATTGAAACTCTAGGCCCCACCCTCGATAACTTCGAGGCTGCATTGTAGCGAGCCACGTCGTTGACTGAGCTTCCAAGCCTGCTCAGAGCAACTCGCCCACTCAAGAACTCCTAGGTCTTGTGCAATGCCAAAAAGTGGAACCTGAGCTTCGGACCACACACCGATGATGCTTTCAGGGTCACGGCGATCGGCTAACACGACCGCCTGCAAATCAATCGCGTTAAAGTCGACGACGATAAACCCGCCCTCAGGAAGCCCCATGAACGGATGCATAATCCTGTAGCAGTATATCTTGTCACCCTGTGCCTGAGCTGCTGCCGAAACCATCGACCTCGTGTCGTATTTGCGATCCATGCTCACTGGCTCTGGATGCTCCCGCGACATCGTTGGCGGCTGCTTCAACCAACCTTCGTGGGCATAGGGAGATTTGATCCCGCCACCGTCTTCGCGGTCAGACACCTTTGACCCCCTCCCCTAGCGCCTCGGCGTCCTCACCAAATGTCGCCTCCTTGGCTCTAGCGGCGAGCTTGAGAGCAGCAGCCATTTCTTCTTCCGTCAACTCAGCGACCGGCGTCATCTCGAAGCGCTCGATTACCTCAAGCCTACGTTCAATGTCGGACAGTGACGTCTTCTCTTTTTTGGCGGTCTCGAGGGTCTTTTGAAGAGCCAACTGGTCGCTCTGGCCTTTGTCTAGTGAAGCGCCGAACTGAAGCGCGGCAAGCTGGTCGTCACTGATCCGACCCATGGCTATTTCGCCGATCACCTCGACCCGCCTCGCCAGGGCAGCCTTATCTCCGGCCTTCATCGATCCTTCACCTGTAAGGAGCCAGTGACCATCGATTCCTAGCACCTGAACAAACTTGGAGATGACGTCAGGAGAAGGGTTTACATCACGTTTCCATCTCGACAACTGTTGCGGTGACGAGCCGATTTCCTCGGCTATTTCCCGTTGTTCCCTCGGATCTGCCGCCAAGGCCATCGCTAGCCTGGTATGGAAAGTCAATTCACTCATATGACTACTGTCCGTTGCATATTGTGGCTACCAGCCCCTAAGTTAGCGTATATTACTAGTCGGTCTACACTTCGAGTCATTACTAGACCGAGATGCTAATACAGAGACCACGAACATCTACTGTTGATTTATGCCTCTCGGTCGGTCTAATAATGATAAAGATACATGTCTGATATGAAAGACAAACGAGGAAAGGGCATTCTGCTGCTCCTTCT
>DLTN01000119.1:0-865 GCA_002500925.1 Gemmatimonadales bacterium UBA7835
AGAACAAAGAAGACATCGTTGGGCTCAGCTATCAGCTCTCATGGGGTAGCAACAATGATGTGACCGGAGAAAACCCACTCTCCTTTCACACCAGTACTCTAACCAACAGGGTTTCCGCACTCACCCATACCTTTGAAGCAAACCCTGATTCAGACGTGTTGACGGGTATCCTTATTAGTACATCGGGCACAGGGGAAATAGCGGCCGGAAGTGGCCCAATCATTGAGTATCGGTTCCCGGTGCGTTCAGATATAGAATCTGTCGATGGTTCGTTTGTCAGTGTTACGCAAACGGGCGGTCCGGGGAGCAGTGTCCTACCGAAGATCTCTATAAGGGCGCCGTTCAGTCTTGTAGATGGAGCGTTGTCTGATTCGAAAGGAAACGCTCTGGAGACGGGTCTAGAAGATCCCACATCAGTCTCAATCGTTGACAGCCTCCCAAACGCCGACGTCGACTTCAGCGGGGCGATCAATATCGCAGACGTTGTACGGATAATCGATTTCTACCTTGGTCGCACAGAGCCCAGCGCACTTGAGTTTGCGGTAGCCGATACCTACCGGGATCAGCGATTGAATGTGGTTGATATCGTGCGAGGCATAAACATCGTACTCGGGCGAACAATCGGTAACTCGGCTTCGTCTCAGTCTGCACTACTAGTCGACTCACAAGAGCAGTCGGATGGTCCTTCTAGCGACAGACAGTTAGAGGTGGCCTTCCAATCCATCTCAGCACCTGAGTCAAGCCGCACTTCAACCACCGGCAGCAGGGTTCTAGTCGCCGACGTGCCGACCGGAGTCGTCGGCCTAGAGCTAGGTGTTAAGCATGGTGCATCTCAAGTTGCAGATGCTCGCCTACTCCTAGAAGG
>DLTN01000119.1:1271-7937 GCA_002500925.1 Gemmatimonadales bacterium UBA7835
GGCTCTCAACCCGTGCTTGAACTCGAGCTCGAGACCACATCAGGTGAGCAAGGAGAAGCCGGCCATGAACTGTATTTGAGTGAAGTACTCGGGGTAGATGATTCAGGAACTCCGATCTTTCCGAACGTTGACCCTATGCTCGCAGTCCAGGACCTACTCGGGACTCCAAGCTTGCTACCAGTCCAGAGGATGCAGCTAGACCGCCGAGGTAACAGCGACGGAATTTACAACTTGGGTGACCTACTCTCACTCATGCATAGGACCGGGTTCTTTCCGATCCATAAGGGGAATGGAGTGGCTCGATGAAACACATGACTTTTGCGTTAGCAACCGTAGCAGCAATCTTGGCGTTGACCAGCTGTGTGGATGACCGAGATGAAACACTTGGGATAACCGAAGCTAACCCCCCTCTTTGGCTAGACATTCGATTAGCGGGAGCCCAAAACCAACCTCAGGCATTGATGTTTGAGATCGTTGGAGGAGCAACTGACTCGATCGTATCAGACCAACATCGTGTGTTCGCTGAAACTTACGCTCAGGATCGGACCAAGGCTCTTCTTTTCGGCGATCTGAAAAATGAGGTGTTGGCTAGAGTGTGGATGTCCAGCCCCTCGGCATGGGACGAGTACAGAATCGTGCTCGAACAGGTGGCACTAGATGAGGACTTTGAGCAACCGTCGGCAATGAACTACTCGTTGCAGCTCGAGGCACCCAACCCCCGTTGACATTGTGATGACTTGATCGGCCCAAATACCCGAATCTCAGCGAGGGTTACGCTTAACCTCCGAGTGACGAGTCGGCTCATCAGACTTTAAAGAATCCTGTGTTTCGTTCTTGCGAGACGCGTCTTTGTTACTGACCTTGCCCCGTCCCTGATTTGCCTATTCCGGAGTTCCCGCCATGGCACTCAGCAACCTGGACCGCAGAAGCTTCCTCCGAGGTGCGGGCGCATCCGCACTCTTAACCGCTGCGACGTTCGAACCGGCGATGGCCAAAGTGCCTTCAGTGCTTATGCGCAGTTTACCTGAAGACTTTGACTTTGACTCTCCATACGACCGAGTCGGCACAGACTGCATCAAATGGGACACGCCGCTGGCTACATACGATGGAATCCAGGTCGGAATGGGCATCGCCGACATGGACTTCCGAGCAGCGCCGTGTATAACCGAGGCGCTAGCAAAGCGCTGTGCTCACGAAAACTGGGGCTACCTGCGTCGGCCACAGCGGTACTCACAAGCAGTCGTCGATTGGAACATGCGTCGATATGGGCTTGAAATCGATCCGGAGAGCATAGTGTGGACTACGGGAGTCCATCCAGGAATCATAGCCGCATTACAGACACTAGCCCCTCCGGGGACACGGGTGGTAATGAACACCCCGACCTATAACGGCTTCTATACAGACGTGCGCTTCGCGCACAATGTCGCCGAAGACAACGAGATGCAGGTCGTCGACGGACGCTACCAGATCGACTGGGACGACTTCGAACGTCGAGTCCGCCGCTCCAACGTCTTCATTCTCTGCAATCCTCAAAACCCGACAGGTAACTGCTGGTCCGCAGATGACATGACTCGCATGGGAGAGATCTGTCTTGAGCACAACACAGTGGTTCTTTCTGACGAAATTCACTGTGACTTCGTTAGCGCGGGTGAAAAATACACGCCCTTTGCGAGCCTCCCCAACCGAGAGATCGTCGACAACAGCCTCACTTTCAAAGCAGCTAGCAAGACCTTCAGCCTCGCAGCGATGAAAGTGGCTTGGTACTTCTCTACCAATCCAACCCTGTTGGCGCGTGTGCGTGCGAACACCCGTGCCGACCTAACCACGTTAGGGATGGAGGCGAACTACGCAGCTCTTACGGAGGGCGACGAATGGTTCGATCAGCTATCCCCCTACCTCGACGCAAATCATAATTTTGCCGAGAAGGAGATCAACTCACGGCTCGAGGGTATCCGATACACTAAAGCCCAAGGAACATATCTGGCCTGGCTCGATGTCAATGGATTTGCCGAGGCCATCGACGCCGCAGGTATAGCAGCACGAGAAAATGAAACAGCCGTGACACAGGTTACCCCTGAGAACATTGTCCAGCGGTGGTTCGCAAACCAGGCTGGGGTATATCTGAATCCTGGACACAGTTACGGAACTGGGGGTACCGGTCACATGCGTATGAACCTGGGTACTTCCCGTCAGATGATTGGTACCGCAATCGAAAAAATGGCCGAAGCAATTGCCCGAATCTGAAGGAGTATAGAGTCATGAAAAACATCATCAAATGCATTGCACTGGTGGGGATACTGGCCGCGCCATTCGTCATCGCGACACCTGCACTTGCTCAGTTCCAGAATGTTGGTTCGATCGACTTTCCGACATCAGCTAGTGGTGAAGCACAGCAACACTTCCTCCGTGGAGTGGCGATCCTTCACAGCTTCGGATGGGAGCAGGCCCGTGAACAGTTCAACGCGGCCCAGCAAATAGATCCCGATTTCGCGATGGCTTATTGGGGTGAGTCCCTCACATACAACCACCCTCTGGTTTCGCAGATGGATGCGTCTGATCCATCTGCAACACTTGCTCGGCTTGCCCCGACCCGTGAAGCGAGGCTAGCAAAAGCCCCGACTCCCAGAGAGAAAGGCTTCTTGAATGCCGTAGAGATTCTATGGGGCGATGGTGACCATGTTGACCGACGCGTCGGGTATATGGAAGCGATGGAGGCTCTTTACGAAGCCTACCCAGAAGACGCTGAAGTAGCGGCTTTCTACTCTCTTTCGATGTTGAGTGCTGTGGCCGCTACTCGTGACCTCAGCCAACGGTTGAACGTGCGAGCAGGCGATATCGCTTTGCGCCTCAATAGAGACAACCCAGATCATCCAGGTGCTGTTCACTATATCATCCATTCATTCGACAACCCGCTAATGGCGCCACTTGCCCTAGACGCTGCATATCGGTTCGCCGAGATCGCACCAGCGGTTTCTCACGCGAGGCATATGCCTACTCACATCTTCATCCAACATGGGATGTGGGAGTTGGTGTCGGGCCATAACCAATCGGCATATGACGCGGCGCGTGAACTTTGGAAGCCTGGTCAGAGCATGGGGGATGCAGTTCACTCTCTTGACTGGGGGCAGTACGGTGATCTCCAGCTCGGAGATTATGAGAAAGCTCGCCTTTGGATAGATCGAATCAACACCATGTCCACGGAGGGCGGCTTCTCAGAGGGGGGTGCGCGAGGACAAGCTGGTCAGGCACGAGCTGTGAACACCGTTGGCCTGACCCAAAACCGATATACGGTTGAAACTGAGGAGTGGTCGATTCAGGAAGTGACCGAAGCCTCTCCCGATCACGAACTCCTCGCGACCGCTCTTTCAGCGTATCACCTAATGGATCAAGAGGCTTTGAGATCGGCCGAACAGGAGTTGAAGCGCAGAGTGGACGATGGCGAAGCCGGCTACACAGAGATCATGGCAAATCAGGTCAGCGCCCTACTTCACGCCCAGATGAATCACGCAGACGTGGCCGTCGGCTTTTTTGAAGACGCGGTCGAGATTATAACCCCGATGGCCCCGCCTCGAGGATCGGCTAATCCGATAAAGCCACTGTTTGAGATGTATGGGGAAATCCTGGTCGATCTCGGGCGATACGAAGACGCTATCGAGCAGTTCGAGACCTCCCTGCTCCGCATGCCTAATAGACCTCGCTCACTTCTTGGTATGGCACGTGCGCAAAACGCCACCGGCCAGATGGCTGCGGCCTCCGAGTACTATCGCGCCCTTCTCGACGTGTGGCAGGGCAGAGACGATCTGGACGGCGTGCGAGAAGCAGAAGCCTACTTAGCAGACGAGCAGAACAACAACTGAGCTAGCTAGCCAGGCTGTCAGAGCCGCCGTTCAGGAGCTTAGGCTCTTGAACGGCGGCCAGTCGCACTAAAAGAATGGAGGCGGCGGGAGTCGAACCCGCGTCCGCGAATGAATCCAGAAGGGCCGCTACGTGCGTAGATCGCCGAAAATCTCACCTCGGACGGCCAGCGATCAACCGACTCCGAGACCAGCTATCTAAAACTCTCGTCCCCTGACCCGATAGCATGACCGGGGGACCAGCCCGAATTATCGACGCCTGCAAGGACCGCCTCGAGCGAGCAATCCAGGAGACGGGCTACTAAGGAAGGACCTTAGGCAGCCAGAGCCATGTCAATATCGGCATCTAAAAAGTTTCTAGGTGTTTAACGAGGCCCTAGAGCCCTCGACACGCTGCCCCACGTTCACCAAACACGTCGAAACCGTGACGCCCCCGATGAGTGCGGATCCCGAAGGATTCCATAACCGCACCGTGAAGAATATTTCAAACATCTCAATTGAACCTAACACTGAAACCGCACTAGGGTTCAGATCCGCAGTCCGTCGAGATGTTCCTTCCGATACGTCTCTAGTAGCATCTCCACCTCCTGAAGCGACGTCGTTTGGAATAGCTCTGTTCGAAGGCTACGACCATCAGGAAGACCCTTCGTGTACCACCCGAGGTGCTTTCTGAAATCGATAATCGCTCTATCTGGATTAGCTTCGAAGTCGATCGCGTTTCGCGCATGCTCCAAGCAGATACCAAATCGCTCGACCACATCTGGGGCCGAAGAAATTGGTAATCCATCGAGCGCTGCCCTCGCCTGTTTAAAGATCCAAGGATCTCCGTGTGAGCCACGAGCGATCATGATCGCAGCACATCCTGTCTCGTCGCGCATGCGCCGCGCGTCCTCCCCATTCCTAATGTCACCGTTCCCAACGACAGGTATCTCCAGAGCTTCCACTAGCGCCGCGATCTCGGACCAACGAGCCTGGCCGGAGTACATGTCTGAGCGAGTTCGGGGGTGGAGGCATATCGCTTGGGCACCCGCCTGCTCGCACCGTAACCCAATCCCTACAGGGTCACGAGTATTCTCAGTGAATCCGCTTCTGATTTTTACCGTAGTAGTCAGACGAGTCGCGTCGTCAACAGAACGGATTATGGCCTCGACGAGATCAAGGTCCCTAAGGCAACCTGACCCGCCATTGCGCTTTACTACTTTCTTAACCGGACAACCGAAGTTGATGTCGATGAAGTCCGGGCTGAAGACTTCGGCGACGAACGCCGCCGCATCGCCCATCAGCACCGGGTCTGCACCAAAGATCTGGATCCCAATCGGACGCTCGGCTTCGTCGAAGCGCAAATAGTCCCGAGAGCGCTTACTGTTTTGTACAATACCGGCCGCACTCACGAATTCACTTACTAGAATATCGGCCCCGAACCGACGGCATAATCGTCGGAATGGTGACTCGCTCACGCCGGCTTGGGGGGCGAGATATAATGGGGTTACACCTGACTTAAGCAGTGCTATGAGGTCGTATGCCATAGATGAAAGCTAGTCATCTGAGTGGGCCGGCTGAAGCTCGGCTTCCTCTGGAAAAAGCGGACGCTCCGACTCGAGCCGCCTGCTTCAGCAAATGCTGAAACTCGTTTTTGCTAACTCGTCATTTCATAACAATGACCTTGCGTGTCAGAGGCCTCAGGCCATTAACACTGATCTGCATCAGGTAGACCCCCGATGCCACCTGACGACCCATTTGATCTCTCCCGTCCCAGAACGCTTCAAACTCTCCAGGCTGGGCATATTCGAGGCGATCGACTGGCATGCCCTCACCGGTTGGGTGACTCAGAGCCACCGGATGATTTATAAGCTGGGCGAGCACATTGAAGATTCTTATAGAGACAACAGCCGGCATCCCGTCCACGAACAGCTCTTCACCAAGGGCGAAGGGGATCGTGGTCTCCGGGTTAAACGGGTTCGGGTAGTTCTGACCAAGTTGGAATCCGTTCGTCGCCCTATCCCGCTCACCAGATGCCATCTCTTGGGCCGCGATGGACTCGGCAGTGCATACTAGGGAAAGGAGGGCAACTAGGACGCGAACAAAGCGTCTCATCAAGACCTCCGCACAGCAAATGTGCAGTAGCTAAGTGTCAATCGCGCTCCATTAGTGAACGGCCATAGGCACGCATGCCTGATGGATACTACGGCCTTAGTCTGAATGGGGTCAAGCTCCTAAACAACTCACCTGGTGATACGTAGTGAGCCCGGGATCGGTTCCGCTGTGCACTTAACTAGGACACTATCGTCGACCCGCTAGGTAATGAATGCTCACACCTTAGGGACGGATCTCCCTTCAGCAGACCTAATCGTGACGCCGATCCCATCGAAGAAATTCAACAAAGGAATTAAATGCTTCCGCGAAACCGGAAGAACATCTCTAAAGTCAGCGGGACCAAGGCTATCAGAGCCAGCAAGCGCGTTACGGATAAGTTCGATGGCCCCGTTGATTTCATCAGTCGACACGTAAAGCCCGTCTGCAACTAGGGTCAACCTTCCCACATACTCTAAATGGCGAAGGATTGGCCAAAAGTCCTCACGTCCTAGGAGATCATCCGGCAGCTCTTGGGTAAATGGAGAAGCCAGTCCTTCAGATGCGAGAAGCTTGTACAACCTCTCAGAGGCTTCGTGCTGGTCTAATGTGAGTTCGGGTCGGAAGCCGGCACGACGCACGCCACCCTCTGCCCTCTCTAGAGTGCCAATTCTACACAAGCTGTCTATTAACGCATCTGCCAGCTCTGATGGTGCCCACCCGGGGAGCCCTGCCCTGATCC
>DLTN01000119.1:8316-15831 GCA_002500925.1 Gemmatimonadales bacterium UBA7835
CAAGCACTCGTGCCTCCGCTGCTTCAATCACACTACCATCCACTAGGTAAGGACCAGCCCGCATCACTCCCGAACCTATGATCGAGTCAACTGCAGCTCGACACGCAGACGGAGAAGCACCCGCGAATATCGGGAGGTTCGCCTCCATGCCCCCTGTCCAACCAGCCAACTCTATCCAAGCCTTAATCCGCTCCCCAAGAGATCCATCTATAAGCTGATCGAGTTGCGCCCGCTGTTCCGCATTTATGCGGTTGCGCTTCAACGGAAGAGGTTCAGCGACAACCCCACCTCCTATGGTGGTTACTGGAGAGTATGCGCGAATGACTAAGCGGTCTCCAGCACGGGCTACAATAGGCTCTTCGAGGCGGAGTTGCACCCAGCCCGAAACACCAGCTTCGAGTGGGCTCTTTTCTAGGAGCACGCAACGAGCGAGGACCTCGGTTGTACCATGGTGGACGTGCACACGCTGATTATGCTCGAGCCTCCAGTCAGTGTCGGCAACAAGCTGGACGCGGGTCGTCAGCATCCAGGTCGGTGTCCATCCCGAGTGCGTTACAACCACTGCTCCACGCGACGTTCTCTCACGATCACCTCCGTCTCCGGTAAGTGCTACCGCCGTCCGATCACCTGCCTCCGCTCGCTCACTCGAACGTCCATGTACCTGTATACTTCTTATTCGAGCATCAAGGTTTTCAGGAAGGAGCCGCACATTAGCGCCGGTCTCAATCGTCCCGCTCCACAAGGTGCCAGTTCCGACTGTTCCGGTACCTTGTATCGTGAAAACACGGTCGAGGGGAAGTCGAGCAAGATCACCCTGATCGGACTCCTGAACGCGACCCGCAGCAACTGACAGAGCGTCGGTGAGCTCACCTAGGCCCGTCCCCCTCAAAGCAGAGGTGCGCACACACGTTGCATCAGCGTAAGGCGTCGAAGAAAGCACGTCCTTGATGTCGGCTTCCACTAGGTCCAGCCACTCTGCATCAGCCGTGTCGCATTTCGTAATAGCTACCACAAGCTCCGGAACAGCCAAGAGCTCGACGATGGCTAAATGTTCTCGAGTCTGAGGCATAACCCCCTCATCCCCTGCAACAACTAAAAGAACAACGTCCATCCCGGCAGCACCCGCCACCATCGCGCGCACGAAAGCGTCATGACCCGGTACGTCAACCACCCCGAAATGCGGTCGGCCTTCTCCTACCAGCTCCGCGAACCCCAACTCAATGGTGATCCCTCGCTCCTTCTCCTCTTTAAGCCGATCAGTGTCTGTCCCTGTCAGAGCTCGAACCAGTTCGGTCTTTCCGTGATCGATATGCCCTGCAGTACCCAAAATCAGACTAGCCAACTTCCGGCCCCACTTCATCGTCTGGCGGCAACGCACTCCCGAGGAAACGCAGAGACTTGAGGGGCTTATTAAGCACGTGATAGGCGATGAAGTCAGACACCAGACCCAAGTGACGCCGCGTATGGCTTAAGCCCACCGGAACCTGGCCGGATATCATATCCTCCAGCTGACTCCTTGCGATCGGTCCCACCCGAGGCCCCGCACTATCCTCAGAGCATTGCATGCACCGCATACCACCAGCCGCAAAGTCAAAGCGCCCCAATTCGTCCTCAAATAGAGGTTCCTCACATCGGACACAGCTATCAAGTTGAGGAGCAAAACCGAAAGAGTGGGTTATCGTCCAGAGTACAGAGAGAGCGGTACCGGGAAGAAGCGAAGGGCTTTCAGTATTACAAAGTGCATCAAGACCGGCCTCTAACGTGTCAAAAACCCTCGGTTGCGCGTCTGCCTCAGCGTGCGACAGAACCAATTCGGCTGCCGCAGACGCTGCGGAAAAAGCCAACATCTGCGCAGCTAGCTCATTACGAACTGTTAAGCATGTAAACTCTTTCATGTTATGCAGTTCACGGTTTTTCTTCATGTAGACTATAAGCTCTCCCGACGCGAAGGTTGCGAGGGTTGCTACGCCCTTTCCGCTGCGACCACGAGCCCCCCGAGCTACCACACTTACCAACCCATAACCCCTCGTGTAAAACCGAAGAATCCGACTGGAGTCCCCGTAGTCGTGCGCCCGCAGGAGCACAGCCGGTGTGGTAACGAGAGCCATAAGTCAGCTCAGTTCCCGAATCGTTCGAAGAAGCTCCGCTCGACGCCTCTCGTAGCTCTTTCGTTCAACCTCTGAGCGGTCCCTGCCCTCAAAGTCCTCATCGAGTCTAGCAACCTCCAGAACTAGCTGCTGTCTATTCTTAGCACGCAAAGCGACTAGTTCCTTAGGACTGCGAGGCCTGAGCACAATACCGCCCACAACCACAAGCATGAGTCCTAGCAAAACTGCCACCCATTCTACTTCGGGAGGTCTAACTTCTTCGGTCTTTACAATAGTGACCACCGGGCCCGACAAATCCGCTCCTGCAAATCTTCGATATGTCGATCCGGGCTCGAATTCTTGTCTCTCTATGAAATCCAGGCCGTCGATCGCCACCGTTGGAGCCGGTTCACGGATCAGCACGTCTAGGCGCTCGGTGCCAGCACGCACAGGCAGCGACATAAAGAGTGAATCGATCTGATACCTCACCACAAAAAGCCTTCCTCCGGGTGGAAGGGCAGCCCTCGCAATAACCTCTCCGTTTAGATAACGGACTGCGTCTGCAGAGACCTCTCCCTCTCCGACTTGGACTGAACGTATGCCAACCGGCATCCGATGGCGCCACGTGTCCCCACCGGGCCTAGCCACGATAGTTTGTCCCTCGTCGTTGCGTAGTTCAAAGAGATCAGTGACACGCCAGCCTGAGGAATCAGGCTCAATAAAGACACTGCGCGACTGAATCGCTACGGGAAAGCCCTCAGGCCTGGCTACCAGCGTATCGTAGACGCTCACTCGGTACACCGAATCTAGCTCTTCTGCGGACCGGATCATTGGACCAAAATAGAGAACACCATCGTGCCGAATCGAAGCGAAGAAGATGTCGCTTAATATCGGATCAGGCTCCCTCGGCAGATTAAATCGGAACCCACCATCTTTCCCAAGTCTCGTGGAATCCAGTTCCCCTTGCGTTCCCTGAGTCAGGTGATGCAGGACGGCAGTGCCATCCGACATCATAGTATCGCCGAGAAAAGCTGTTCCTCGCATAGTCACCTGCTGGGCTAGCACCTGAGGCGGCATAAACAGAACCACCAAGAGCATCACGAGACTTCTGATGCTGCTGCATGCCCTCGCAACGTCCTTGATCACCCACCGGACGATTCCTCCGGGCTCAGAGAGTGAAGCGACCAAAATCCTCGGGGTTGAGACGGCGCAGATGCTCCTTGAGTTCCTCGGGTCCTATTTTCTTGTCCTGGGAACCAAGCTCGATGTGCTCAACCATGGATGGTGCATCGGGAGCGCATTCGTCCTCGGCGATCTCAATCGTTGCGATTTCCAGGAGTGAGTCATCAGCCATAACGCACGCGCCTGACCTCAGAGCAACTGCGATCGAATCCGAAGGACGGGCGTCCACCGTGATTATTTCGCCATTCCGGGTTATGACCAGTTCGGCGTAATACGTACTCTCCTGCACCTCGGTGATCACGACCTTGGTAACGGCGCCCCCGAGCTTACCCAGCAGTGAACAGAACAAGTCATGGGTTAGCGGCCTTGGGCTATCCATGTCTGCAAGCCGCATCGCAATCGAGCTGGCCTCCGCCGGCCCGATCCATATTGGCAACACTCTCTCGCCATCTAGTTCCTGGAGGATCACAACAGGCGTGTTCGTATTCCGATCCAGTGCGAGACTCTGAACTCTAACTTCAACCAGCACCAGTTCGGCTCCTCCAAAGGGGATGGGATGCGTTTGGTGACGTCTGAAAAAACTTCACCCTTGAACTTCAATACTCCCCAATGGCTCTGGGGTTCTCCCAACCTCTTACCAAGTGCTACCGCTAGACGCCCACTGCTGTTTTGAGGTCTCCCACGCGGTTGGTTTCCTCCCAGGGGAAGAAAAGCACCTCATTTTCATATGTCTTAACGTCCGGGATCTTCATCTCAGGTTCCCGACCAAAGTGACCGTAAGCCGCTGTGGGTGTGAAGATCGGATTCCTAAGGCCTAACACTTCTATTATCGATCGTGGCCGAAAGTCGAAGACCTCAGAAACCGCATCTGAAAGCACCTCATCCGAGAACTCTCCGGTACCGAACGTAGTTACGTGCACTGACACGGGTTCAACAACGCCAATAGCATAAGCCAATTGAATTTCGCAACGACTGGCTAGGCCAGCAGCTACTACGTTCTTCGCCGCCCATCGTGCCGCGTACGCCGCCGACCTGTCCACCTTGGTGGCGTCCTTCCCGGAGAACGCCCCACCACCATGCCTACCAATGCCACCGTAAGTATCCACGATGATCTTTCTTCCTGTAAGACCGGCATCTCCATGTGGGCCCCCTATAACAAACAGGCCGGTGGGATTCACATGATGCGCGCAGTCCTGGGGATCGTAAAGACTCTCCGGAAGAGTCGGCCTAACCACCTTGTCCAAGATCTCTGCTTTTATCTCTTCATGCGACACTTTCTCGTCATGTTGAGTACTTATCACGACTGTGTGGATACGAACTGGCCTGTTGTCAGAATCGAACTCAATGGTCACCTGAGACTTTCCATCCGGGCGCACCCACGGCAATTCCCCATTGTGGCGGACTTGTGCAAGTCGCTGGGTGAGCGCGTGAGCATATTGGATTGTTGGAGGCATAAGTTCCGGTGTCTCGTCTGACGCATAACCAAACATCATCCCTTGATCACCTGCACCACCGTCATCGACACCCATCGCTATATGAGCAGACTGAGGGTCTAGACTTGTAAGCACCGAGCATGTCGCCGCATCGATACCACAAGCCGAGTCGTTATACCCGATTCTATCCAATGTGCCGCGAACCACTTCTGGAAGATTCACATAACCTTTTGTCGTCACCTCACCAGCAAGAAGAGCTAGCCCGGTCGTCACGAGGGTTTCACAAGCCACGCGCGAGTCCGGATCCTGGGCAAGCATGTGGTCGAGTACTGAGTCTGAAATCTGGTCGGCCATCTTATCTGGATGACCTTCTGTCACCGATTCAGAAGTGAAGAGTGTTGTACCCAAGAGCGACTCCGGCGTAGGCGGCTTCAGTTTACCCGCAACTCCGAGACTAGCTCGGAAAATGCGAAAAAGCCTACCCAATCAACTCGAACGCGACAAGCTCCGAGAACAATGGCAAACAGATATCCCGTTGAAGTACGTGTCCCGCTGCAGTCAGATTCCTTTGAAGGGATCAGCCTTCAACACATCACGCCGAGCCAACGCTTGGCAGGACCCTACTCAATCTTTAGCGAGACCGGACACCCGACCAAGCACCACCTCAAGTCTGCGGGCCGAAACGTCCCAGGAGAAGTCCTCAGCGAACTCCCGAGCAGAATCGGACATCCGCTGCCTCTCCTCAGTATCACAGACCAGTGCTTCGAGCGCTTCAGCCAGCGCTCCGACATCACCATGCTGAACGAGCAAACCGGTCTCTTCGTGAAGAACAGATTCGCAAAGACCGGGTGCGTCGCTCGCTACAGACGGCGTCCCACAGGCAGCAGCTTCAACGACAGAAATACCCCAACCTTCTTTCGGGGACGGAAGGACATGTACCCATGAGCTCTGGAGTAACTCCAGCTTCATAGACTCTTTCACAAACCCCATAAGCTCAACTTGATCTTCCACCCCCAAACGTGTCGCAAGCCTAGAAAGCTCAGGGGCCTCCTCGCCAGTGCCGGCAACCCGCAACTGAACATGAACTCCCCGGATCGCGAGTTCTGCAACCGCTTGGATGATCAGGTCTACCCGCTTATATCGCCTTAACCGCCCCAGAAAGAGGATCGTCGGCTGGAGTGTCTTCGAATCATAGAGAGGAGTATAGAAAGCTACATCCACCCCATTGGGAATTACATCGATGTCACTCGGGCGTAAGCCGCGCTCAACCAGATCTCTCTTCGTGCTCTCCGAAACCGCCACGGTTGGAGTGCCCCTATAAAAGAGGGGAATCAAGAACTCCATCAGAAAGGTCGCTATGGCAATTGGCACATTAGCAGCCTGAAATGCCGTCCTGCCGAAGAGGTGATGTACCACAAGCAGAACAGGGGACGTAGCCCAGAAAGGTGTAAACAGTGGCACCTTGTTTAGATCTTCGACCACCACGTCGAAACCGCAACCGGCGAGGTGTCGACGATAGTATTGTGGTGCGGATACCGAAAAGGTGTATCGGCTGCCTGTTCGGTGCACGTCGATGCCGTCGAGTTGCGTCCGCCGACTGCATCCTGGCCAACCGGACACCAAGGCGGTGACCTGATGCCCCTCCTCAACTAGCCGACCGAAAATCTGGTGCAAGTGCTCCTCTGCACCTCCCGCTCGCGGGTTCTCACGATCAAGCCAGTTAACGACGAGAATCCGCAAGGCTACCGAGACCGGATAAGCGGCGGGGTCAAACCCCGCTCGCGTTGCCCTTGTAGAGCGCGTCTAGAACGCCGTTTACGAAACGCGGTGACTCATCCCCCCCATACGCCTCCGCAAGAAGAATCGCCTCTTGGATAGCTACTTTGGGGGGGATCTCCTCTAGGTACAAAAGCTCAACTACGCCGAGTCTGAGCACCGCCCGATCGATACGTGACAATCGATCCAGACTCCAATTGTCCAAATAGCACCGCAATGTGGTATCGATCTCTGTGAGATGCTCATCCAAAAACAGCAAAAGCTGCCTTATGTATGGAAGGCGTCTCGGCGAGATGCGTCGTGTCGCAGTCGTATCTACTAACACGTCCCGAAGAGATCCCTCGAGGCCATTACTTTCCCAGCGGTAATGAATCTGCAGCGCCCACGCACGAGCCCGACTTCGGTCGATCCGCTCCGACCGTTCAAGCTTCTTGAGAGGCTCCATCCCTTGAGAGTTCACGTTTCCGCCCGAATTTCCCGCATTACGCTCACCATTTCGATGGCAGCCATCGCTGACTCATAACCCTTATTCTGTACCCCGGACCCAGCTCGGGCCTTAGCCTGTTCAAGGGTGTCCGTCGTGAGCACCCCGAACACCACCGGAATCAGAGCTGATCGGGCTACCACACCCAGACCCCTGGAAGCTTCTTGACACACATACTCGAAATGAGGTGTCTCTCCTCGTATCACGCAGCCTAGGGTCACAACAGCATCGAACCTCCCTGCCTCGACCGCCTGAGCCGCCGCCTGAGGAAGCTCCCACGCTCCAGGAACGCGAAAAGTCACCACGTCTTCCTCGCGAGCACCGTGCTCCGCTAGGGCTTCTAATGCCCCCCGAAGCAGTCCGTTAGTGACCTCTTTGTTAAATCGTGCTGTGATGATGGCCACACGAAGACCACTCGCATCGAGTGCGCCTCGACGGCTTTCGATCGGAGAGCCCCCGATGCTCACAAGATGTGTCCTAGCTTGGCCTTCTTTGTAGCTAAATAATCGCGGTTGTACTCACCGGGTTCGACAAGCAAGGGCTCACGTCCGGT
>DLTN01000119.1:16203-19710 GCA_002500925.1 Gemmatimonadales bacterium UBA7835
GATTGAATTCCCAAGTCCAGAAGGATCTGTGCCCCGATTCCATAATCCCGAAGATCGGGTTTAAAACCAAGCTCTTCGTTGGCCTCTACTGTATCCAACCCGCCATCTTGCAGATGATATGCCTTCAACTTGTTTCCTAATCCGATACCTCGGCCCTCCTGACGAAGATAGACTATAGCTCCAGCACCTTCTTCATCGATCTGCCTCAGCGCTGCTTGCAGCTGTTCTCCACAATCACAACGCTTCGAGCCAAACACATCGCCCGTCAGACACTCGGAGTGCATCCTCACTAAAACGTTATCCACCTCATCCAGATTACCTTTCACTAGGGCGATATGCTCTCGTCCGTCCATCGCAGTGCTGTAGCCGATAATATCGAAATCACCATAAGCGGTTGGCATACTTGCGACGGCGATCCGCTCTACGAGCCTCGTACGGGTCAAGCGGTAACGAACTAGTTGTGCCACCGTGATGAACTTGAGTTCGTGCTCAGCGGCGAATTCTTCCAGCTTCGGACGACGCGCCATAGTGCCGTCCGCGTCAAGGATCTCACAGATCACACCAACTGGAGGCAACCCAGCTAAAAGGGCCAAGTCAACAGAAGCCTCGGTCTGCCCGACTCTGCGCAGAACGCCCCCGGGCTTTGCTCTTAGCGGAAAGACATGGCCCGGCCGACGGAAATCCTCCGGTACCGTCTCTTCGCTTGCTAGTAATTCGATTGTCTTCGCCCGATCCTGGGCGCTAATGCCAGTGGTTACGCCATACTTCGTATGCGCATCCACTGAAATCGTGAAGGCTGTTTGATGAGGATCAGTGTTGCGATCTGTCATCAGAGGCAGATCTAATTGATCAGCGAGGTCCGGCAACATTGTGACGCAGATTAACCCACGTCCGTGTTCCGCCATGAAGTTGACTGCCTGCGGTGTAATCATCGAAGCTGCCATCACGAGGTCACCCTCGTTCTCTCTGTCTTCATCATCAGCCACGATGACCATCCGCCCTCGGCGGATATCTTCGATAGCATCCTCTACGCTGTCGAACTTCATTTCAAATACCTCTCACAATCCGCTAGTCGGCTCGGGCTTACCGCGACGAGCCATGATTCGAGACACGTACTTCCCGATCAAATCACCTTCAACGTTGACTGGATCGCCCGGCAGCAACCTCCCAAGGTTTGTGTGTTCATAAGTGTGAGGGATCACTCCAATACGAACCCCCCGCTCATCAACAAGTTCGCTCACCGTCAAGCTGACCCCGTTCAGCGCGATCGACCCGTGATTTATCGTCTCCGAAAGAACAGAGCTGGGTATGTTGAAATCGAGTATCCACGAATTCCCGTTTTTAATACTTGACTCTAGGTAACCGACCGTATCCACATGTCCCTGAACGATATGCCCACTTATACCATCGCACATTCGAAGTGCTCGTTCTAGGTTTACGATACTCCCCTCCTGATACGTTCCGGCGAGTGTACGATCCAATGTCGGCCCGATAACGTCCACAAAAAAACCTGCATCGACTAAACCGGCTACCGTCAGGCACGCCCCATCCACGGAAACCGAGTCACCCAGGGACAACTGGCCCACGAACTCTGGGACTTGGACACTGAAACGACGCGTCGAACCCAAGTCTACAAGATCTACTATTGTACCCACCGCCTGAACGATCCCAGTAAACATCAATCCACAAACCGGTCGAGAGTGATAAGTGTATCAGTACCGAAGACTGAGGGTCGGCACGCCAAGCCGTATTGCTGCCATTCCACCTCATAAGCGTCATCTCCGAAAGCTGGGAGCCCCGCCCCGCCTAGAGTGAAAGGTGCAATAAATAGGTAGATACGGTCCACCAAAGAAAGGTGGAGCAAGCCTCCGGCCAGGCGAGCCCCTCCTTCGCAGAGAATGGACTGAAGACCCAGCTCGTGGCATCGGCCAAGAACAGCGGCTAGGTCGAGCAATGAACTCTCTTTAGGATCTGCCGCAACTCGATGTATGTGGACACCTGACGATTCCAATCGATCCAAGGCCCTCGCAGGCGCGCTCTCCATGCAAAAAACATGCAGGGGTGACGTAGCGATATCCTCTAATATTGCCGCGCTAGAGTTTATTTCTCCGTCCGGGAGCAGGACGATTCGGCCGACCGGCTCACGACCCGGAGGCACCAGTCTCGGCGTCAACCGAGGGTTGTCCGCCCTTAGCGTTCCAGCACCAACCATGATGGAGTCGAACCCTGTTCGGATTCGATGAACCTCACACTCTGCTTCCGTGCCAGTAATTCGCGTACGCACACCTGGAGCCGACGCTATCCTCGAGTCCAGGCTCATGGCTAATTTTAGAGCTACAAAGGGTCGTCTATCTTTGGCAGTGTGCAGGAAGAAGGGGTTCTCAGTTCGCGCTGCCCTAGAGTTCCATACCGGCCCAACAACCTCGACCCCCGCTTCCCGGAGGGTGTCCGCCCCACCTGCAGAGCTCACCCCTGGGTCAGTCGCCCCGAATACGACGCGACGAACCCCGGCCCGTAAAAGAGCCTGCGCGCAAGGAGGAGTTTTCCCGAAATGATTGCAGGGCTCGAGACTAACATACGCCGTAGTCCCTTCAGCCTCAGATCCCGCTCTCTCAAGAGCCAACACCTCCGCATGGGAACCACCGAAAACCTCATGATACGCTTCACTCACTACGCGGCCATCCTTAACCAAGACGCAACCCACCATTGGGTTCGGATGCACCATGCCCCAGCCTCCGTGTGCGATCACCCTCGCCCGCTCTAGGAAGACCTCATCGGCGCGATCAAGCGGGACTACGTCGGGAAGCAAACTCATTGACTACATCGTCACGCGGACAGAGAGACCTCCGAACAGCGTAGCGGAGGACGGGTCATATGGGCCGTCCCAATTCATCGACCTCTCGAAGCCCTCGGCCCAGCCGACCTCCAAAGCCAGGTTAAGAAGAATCCCGATCGTTGTCGAAGCGCTACCGAAATAGATGAACCGATCAGACCGAATTGGTCCAGTGGCTCGAGCATACCCATCCACTCCTCGGCTCTTCAGGACGTCCAGCGTAACATCTGAAACATATTCCTCGAACCCGATTCCAGCTGACCACTCTATCGCGTAGATGTCTTTACCGACCGTTGCACGGTAAGCGGTCACCTTCGGAGCTAGGCTAATTACACCTGGGCTTCCTGTCCCCAAATATTCTAAATCGTCAGGGAATCTCTTTGCCACCGAAACGGAAATACCCGGCACTGTGAACCCCTCGCGCAAGATACCGAGCCGGAGCGCGGCTGAATATGAGTGAAGTGCCTGACTGATTCCCTCATTCTCTGGGAGAAAAAAGAGGCTCCCTTGCCCGATAACATCTAAAGAAAGAAATCCGCCCACCGTAGGCATTAGTCTAAAACCCTCGAAAATACCGGCTACGACCCGACCCTGAACGCTCGAGGCCATCGCACCTGCTTCTCGAGTGACTAAGGGATCCGCAAGGTCGGGAAACGACATTTTCACAAAGCCAA
>DLTN01000119.1:20097-28748 GCA_002500925.1 Gemmatimonadales bacterium UBA7835
CTCTGCCCCAATTCCCGCTAGCAGACCCACCTGCGAGTGTAATGCCTCCGCTCCGATAGCAGCTGCGACACAGACGCGTGTGGCTCCACCGGCCCTCTCGCAGGCGGTCTCTAACTGAACCGGCGTTTGCGCATATCCTGGTGAAACCCAAATCGTCATGGTGGCGAACACCCCTACCCACGCCGCCCAAGCCAACCGGTTCTCCCGGTGGCACCTCACCTTAAGCTCACCTCCGAGCCCGCTCCGACAGTTCCTATTGTCCAACTTTCGAAACCGTAATCCCTGGCTGCGTCATTTATTGCCGCCGCATCCCCTGGTGCGACCACTACGAGCATTCCGACACCCATATTGAACACTCGATCCATCTCGCTTCGGTCAACTCCACCGGCCTCCTGTAGTGTCTGGAAGACCCTCGGAACAGGCCATGCATCACGATCGACAACGGCACCGAGCCCGCTAGGAAGGACACGGGGCAGGTTCCCCGGGATCCCGCCCCCAGTCACATGGGCAAGCCCATGAACGACTCCTGCATTCAGAGGTCCCTCAAGCATCTTCAAATAACTTCGGTGGACAGTTAGAAGCTCCTCACCCACAGTCCGATCCGTGCCCGGAAATTCATCTAAAACGTCCAATCCCATTACTTCAAAGACGATCTTCCGAGCCAGTGTATAGCCATTCGTATGCAACCCGGATGAAGCCAAGCCTACGAGAACATCGCCGTCAGCGATGTCCGAGCCATCTATCAGAGAACTCTTAGATACCGAACCAACAATGAAGCCAGCCAAATCATATTCGTCGGCCTTGTAGAAGTCCGGCATTTGAGCGGTCTCGCCACCGAGGAGAGCACAACTGTTCTCCTTACAGGCAATTGCTACGCCACGCACGACATCCTTCACTACTTGCTCATCCATCTCACCAGTCGCTAGATAGTCGAGGAAAAACATCGGCCGTGCGCCCTGCACCAAGATGTCATTCACACAATGATTCACTAAGCATTGACCAACGGTGTGATGTATACCGGTCAAGAATGCTAGCTTGAGTTTCGTACCAACTCCGTCAGCGCTAGAGACAAGCACCGGCTGGTGTACGTCGTCGGGCACTTCGTATAAACCCCCGAAAGCTCCCAGCTCGGAGAGGGTGAATCGATCGCGTGTCGATGCGACCAACTCCTTCAGCCCTTCCTTGGTGCGTTCAGCGGCATCCAGATCGACGCCCGAATCGGCGTAGCTCAGTCCGTCAGACATGCTTCTCCGGAGTCGGTGGAGTATCAAAAAAGGTTAAGCGACGGAATTCCTCAACGCGATCAACAACATTGACCGGAGACAGAGCTCGAAGGCGATCTACACTGAACTGCTCACACGCAAAAGAACCTAGTGCCGACCCATAGACCATCGCTCTCCGCAAGGCTTCCGAAGTCACCTTACCGCAGGAGGCCAGGTGACCCATAAAGCCACCCGCAAACGCGTCACCCGCACCCGTGGGGTCGAAAACCTCATTGAGAGGGTAACCCGGAACAAAGAACATCCAGTCGTCGGCGAAAAGTACCGCGCCATGTTCTCCCTTCTTTACAATGACGATCTCAGGCCCTTTCTCCTGAACCCAGCTTGCTGCTCTTCTCAGATTCGACTCCCCTGCGAGCTGACGGATCTCTTCGTCATTGACGATCAAAATTCTCACCCTTTCTAGAAGGGCCAAGAGCTGCTCCCTAGCGCCTTCAATCCAGAAATTCATCGTGTCACACGCTACTACCTCCGGTGACACAACCTGATCGAGAACATCATGTTGCAACGCCGGATCGATATTACCTAAGAAGACGAACCGGGAGTCCTTGAATCGCTCAGGAATCTTGGGCTGAAAGTCAGCAAACACTCCAAGCTGCGTATCTAGGGTATCCCGGACATTTATATCTGAATGATAGCGCCCAGCCCAAAAAAAGCTCTTCCCCGCCAACTGCTCAATCCCACTCAAGTCCGCTCCGCGATCCGATAAGAAATCAAGCTGGTCCAAAGGATAGTCGTCACCTATTACACCCACCAGCTGCACCGGATGTAACACCGTAGCGGCTGCCGAAAAGTAGACTGCCGAGCCTCCGAGTACCCGATCCACCGCACCACGGGGAGTCTCTACCGAGTCTAGTGCGACACTACCTACGCAAAGAAGTGACATTCGTTTCAGCTCTCCTCCTCATCCGCTCGGATCATTTTTTCCGGCGCATTGATTCCCAAAAGTGTTAGTCCATTATGAAGAACGATCTGTACCGAGCGAGCCAGAGCGAGTCTCGCATCACGTAATCCGTCATCATCTATAAGCACGGTCAGTTTTGGGTTTCGCGACGGATTCCCAGCGTGGTACCATGAATTTGCCGCGCCGGCAGCCTGTTCTAGGTAGTCGCATAAGATGTGCGGGGACAAATCCCGAGCGGCGCGCTTAACGACATCCGTGAACTCAGCGAGTCGCTTCACAAGGTCTAGCTCTAGATCGTGCTCAAGGAGGCCTAGATTGGCAGCGCCGGACCTAACGCTCTTATGGTCTATCCCCGCCTTTCGAAAGATCGAGCACATCCTCGCATGCGCGTACTGAACTTTGAATACCGGATTCTTGTCGGAATGATCTAGAGCGACATCAAGGTCGAAGAGCAGATGGGCTTCAGACTTTCGCATCTGAAAAAAGTAACGCGCGACGTCCACCCCGACGCGTTCGTAGAGTTCACGAAGCGTCATCCCCGAGCCTGCGCGCTTTGAGAACTTTACCTCCTGCCCATCCTGCATGACCCGAACCATCTGATGGAGCACGTACTCAGGGTAACCCTCTGGAAGCCCGAGGGCCTGGAGTCCGGCACGAACCCGATCCACCGTTCCATGGTGATCAGCACCCTGGACGTTAACCACGCGCTCAAAGCCTCGCTCCCATTTAGTCGCATGATAGGCGACATCGGGCAGGAAATAGGTCGGCTGACCGTTACCCCGCACCATCACTCGATCTTTCTGGTCCCCGAAATGACTAGTCTTCAGCCAAGTTGCGCCCTCATGCTCAAAAACCAGCCCAGTTTCGGTAAGCGCTTGGATTGCCGCATCAACAAGCCCCTCAGCGTAAAGGCTAGACTCAAGAAAATACTGATCGAAGTGGACTCCGAAATCACTCAAATCTCGGTCCTGCTCATCCCTGAGCATCTTGACCGCGAAGGCGCGGATCTCGTCATTCGCCTCGCGCGAATCATCTTTCAGGTAGCGATCTCCAACATCACCAAGAAGAACGCTTGCAACGTCTTTAACGTACTCCCCCTGGTATCCGTCGTCTGGCAGCGGCTCCCTCTCGCCAAGCAACTGACGGTACCGAGCCCTGACACTACCCATCAACTGATCGATCTGCCGACCTGCGTCGTTGTAGTAATACTCTCGATGAACAACCCAACCCGTCCATTCGAGCAAACACGAGATCGCGTCACCGAGAGCTGCTTGGCGCCCGTGCCCTACGTGAAGTGGGCCCGTCGGGTTAGCCGACACAAATTCCACCATCACGGCCTGTCCCTTCCCCACGTCCGACCTACCCCAAGATTCATCATCTTTTAGAATCTCATCTATGACCAAAGCGACCGAACTGGAAGCAAGTCGAAAATTCAGGAATCCTGGGCCCGCAACCTCCACCGACTCCACCTGTGCCGCCGCAAGGTCCATTTTATTTGCGATCTCCTCCGCAATCTCTCTCGGTGAACGGGCCAGTCTCTTTGCTAAGGTGAGGGCTACGTTAGTCGAAAGATCACCGTGAGACGGGTCTCGAGGGCGCTCAAGGGTTATCGCTCCAGCCGGAGCACCTAACTCGTTCAATACGACTTCGAGCTCTTTCCTGATTAGGTCATTTTCCATGTCAGGAGTCAGGCGGAGGTGATGAGGATCCACCGGTGTCCGAGGATGAAGGCCCTGACCCGGAAGGATCCGAGGAGGAACCAGATGACGACTCCCCTCCGTCAGTACTCGGTTTCTCTGCAGACTCCTTCTTTTTGTAGTCGTCAGAGCGGTAATCGGTGATATAGAAGCCGTCACCCTTGAACAGAAATCCCGCACCACCGGAGATCATCCGCGTAGCTGCCTCGCCACATTCTGGGCACACCGCAACAGGGTCGTCCGACATCTTTTGGAAGACCTCAAAGCTGCATCCCTTCTTGCACTGGTAGTCGTAGGTGGGCATCGGCTTCGTGGAGAGCGACACGCCGCGGAGGGCGCATGTTTTGTGTGTAATGCCTAGAACATTAAACCCGAGCGGGAGCCGGTACTACCCATCCCACGTCCCCCACTCATCTCTGAGCGCATCACTGATCTCACCCAGCGTCACTCCCACCTTCACCGCCTCTATTAATCTCGGCATCAAGTTATCGTCGGACATCGCTACTTTCCTGATGGCGTCGAGCGATGACCGAGCGGCGACATTGTCCCGTCCGGATCGAACAGCCTGCAGTTTCTCCACCTGAGCCAACTCCAGCTGTGAATAGTCCGGCTGCCCTATCCGCGAGGGGACCTCTTGCTCGACATGGGAATTCACACCCACCACACTACGATGACCAGACTCGATATCCATCTGGAAGCGATACGCTGCTTGGTGTATTTCCTCCTGCATGTACTCGATCGCCTCGGAAGCGCCTCCCATCTCGTCAATCTTGCTAAGATACTCCATCGCGAGTCGCTCTATCTCGTCCGTGAGTTCCTCTACGTAATGTGAACCGCCCAGAGGATCTACCGTTCGGGTGACCCCCGACTCCGAGGCGATAATTTGCTGAGTACGAAGCGCGAGCTTAGCAGACTCTTCAGTAGGAAGTGCAAGGGCTTCGTCGTATCCATTGGTGTGGAGGGACTGAGTCCCACCTAACGCCGCGGCTAGCGCTTGTAACGTGACCCGAACGACGTTGTTCAAAGGCTGCTGAGCCGTCAGCGTCGACCCACCGGTCTGCGTATGGAACCTAAGCATACACGAGCGATCCGACGCACCGAACCGCTCTCGCATCAATCTAGCCCACAGGCGCCTGGCCGCCCTAAACTTGGCAACTTCTTCAAGTAAGTCGTTGTGGGCCGCGAAAAAGAACGACAGCCGCGGCGCGAAAGCTTCCAGATCGAGTCCTGCTTCCAATGCCCGACTAACATATTCTAGTCCGTTAGCGAAAGTGAAAGCGATCTCTTGCGGCGCCGTCGATCCAGCTTCTCTGATGTGGTATCCAGAGATTGAGACTGTATTCCACCGCGGGATCTCACGGGAGCAAAATCCCATGATATCCGAGATCAGTCTCAAGCTCTGCTTCACCGGGTATATGTAAGTCCCGCGCGCGACGTATTCCTTCAGCACGTCATTTTGGACTGTACCCGAGAGTTTCGCCCTCTCCAATCCCTGCTCGTCTCCAAGAGCCACATATAGAGCAAGAAGAATTCCTGCAGTCGAGTTGATCGTCATGGACGTCGAAACTTCATCCAGCCTGATTCCGTTAAACAGCCTGCGCATATCGTCTAGCGAATCGATCGCTACACCCACTCGGCCGACCTCTCCCGATGCCATAGCATCATCGGAGTCGTAGCCCATCTGGGTTGGGAGGTCGAAGGCCACCGAGAGGCCTGTTTGACCTCGGTCTAGGAGGTATAAGAAACGCTCGTTCGTTTCCTCAGCAGTCCCGAAGCCCGCATACTGTCGCATAGTCCACACTCGCCCTCGGTACATCGTCTCGTAGACTCCGCGAGTGAACGGATGCTCTCCAGCAGGAGGGCCATACACCTCGTCGACCTCTATCCCTGAATCAGAGTGAATCCGTGAATCAGACATCATTCTCCGCCAGATCCAAGGCGAGGAGATCTACGAGGACTTTTCCCTTCTCGACAGCCTGACCCTCCTCGATGTGGATCTTGCTCACGATCCCTTGGGCCTCCGCCGTTAGTTCGTTCTCCATCTTCATCGCTTCCATGATCACAACCCCTTGACCGGCTTCCACAATATCACCTTCGGCAACGTCGACCCGCACCACCATACCCGGCATTGGCGCGACAATAGGATTAGGTCCGCTTGGCCCGGATTTCGCAACGGTTGTCTCTCTGATGGCCTGCGTTCGTGCTTCAACAACCGATACACTGACCCGACGACCCCCAAGGTGAACTTCCCACTCTTCACTCCCCACCCGCCTTGCTGAAACGCGATGAGAACGGCCACCCAAAAGAAGCGAACGAACGGGTACGCCAAGAATCTCCTCAAAATCGACATCAAGCGGCGTGCCATCCAGTGTCACACCGTCTCGCCTAACTTCAACGATCCTGGTCATGTCTCCGATCTTCACGTGATAGATCACTGAGCCACACCCCTGAATGTCAATTCTGCAACCGCTTCGACATGCGCGGTCTGAGGGAAAAGGTCGAAGGCCCGCAATCGATCGAGGGCATACTGATCGCCCAAGCGTTTCACGTCTCGAGCAAGTGTTGCGGGGTCACAACTAACGTAGAGAATCCGTCTCGGTGCGTTGGCGAGGATCTGCGCGGGAACGTCCTCGTGGAGTCCGCTGCGGGGTGGGTTGAAAACAAGCACCTCGGCAGGGAGAAGCGCGGGGAGCAGGTCTTCGACCAGACCCTCCTGCACTTCAAAGCAACCGAACTCTTTGTTGTGCTGAGCCATCTTAGCTCTCACAGAAGCTCTCGCCTGCTCTACAGCGCTAGGATCAGACTCAATTCCTACAACCGATAGCCCTTCTGATGCCAATGCCGACCCATACGCTCCTGATCCGCAATACGCGTCTATGATGGGGAAAGTTGGCAGTGCTACCTGTTCGTTCGACTGAAGCGCAGAAGTGCAGCACTTAATGACATGAGTCCGCAGCAGCTCAGCAGCCTCGTCATTTACCTGAGCAAACGTTGGGGTCGGAGCGTCTAACACTCCCCCACCGGCAAGGATCATGCGATCCCTTTCTTCACCTGCGGATTTATTCTCGGACGGACGGTGCCATATCGCTCTAACGGCTCCGACAGACTTAAACAAACGCTCTCCATCCCAGCCCGATCTTCCACCCTCAACTACAAGATCTACTTCAGCGCCATTTTCACCACTCAGCCCGAGCGTCATACGGATCCTCCCGGCCGAAGGTAAAAGTTCTGCGCTCTTCCCCCATCCCGCCCTGAGCTTGCTCCACGTCTGTGAGAGCTTCTCATGAGGCAGCAAACACTCCGAATCAATGTCAACTATGTGTGCCGGACGATGTAATGCATGGAATCCGGCAACCACGTGCCCACCACTCAATCTCCGTAGTGTGAAGCTCACTCGGTTACGGTACCGAAGCCTACTGGGAGAAGGAACTACCTCAGGAGCCGACACTTTTCCCAACCCTCCGATCCTTGCGAGCGCATCTGTGATAAACCGTCCTTTCCAAGTCAGTTGGTCCTCGTATGAGACGTGCTGCAACTGGCATCCTCCACACTCCGCATATTTCTTGCATGGGGGGTTCACACGAGAGCTCGCAGGGTCCAACACCTCGACTAGCGACCCTCTCGCCCATCGTGGCCGGATGCGCTCAACTCTGATTCGAGCTCGGTCGCCCTCAGTAGTGCGAGGAACGAAGACGACACGACCGTCCGGCAAGTCCGCGATGCCGGATCCGCCCGCACCAATACCACGGACCTCCACATCTACCTCTTCTTTTAGCACCGATCAGCACCCCACGGGTGTACAGCCCTCCTCCAGGCATTCAGAGGTTTGCTGCTCGGTCTTTTGATCCTTGGAGGCCCTCCCCTCCGGTGCTCATCCTCCAGCAGGGCGGCCGCGATAGTCGCTGCAATCATCATCTCCTCTGGAGCATCGGCCTCCAGAAGTTCTGGGTGTTCATCGAGATAGCGTATGGAAAGCGCCCCAGCCTTGAAATCCTGCTCTTCCATCACGCGCCGATGTAACGGCGCGCAAGTCTCAACTCCAGCCACCATAAGTTCTTCGAGCGCCCGACTCATACGACGTATCGCGGCTTTACGGTCCGCGCCGTGAACCACCAGCTTAGCGAGGAGTGGATCGTAATGAAGACTGACCTCACTTCCCTCAATAACACCTCCGTCCCAGCGAACTCCAGGCCCCGTCGGAATCTTTAGATGCGTGATCACACCCGTTGACGGTAGGAACCCACTCAAGTGATCCTCCGAAGTTATCCGGCACTCGATTGAATGACCGGTCAACTCGACGTCACTCTGCGTGAAAGTAAGCTTCTCTCCTGATGCTATGCGAAGTTGCCATTCCACCAGGTCTACACCCGTCACCATTTCGGTCACGGGGTGCTCAACTTGGATGCGAGTATTCATCTCAAGAAAGAAAAACTCTCCGTCCTCATAGAGGAATTCAATTGTTCCGGCACCTCGGTATCCGACTGCCTCAGCGGCACGAACCGCGGCTTGGCCCATAGCCGTTCGTTCCTCTTCTGTAAGAACCGATGAAGGCGCCTCCTCAACCAGCTTTTGATGACGGCGCTGGATAGAACATTCTCGCTCACCGAGGTGGACTATATTTCCGTGCGCATCACCTAGAACCTGAATCTCAATATGACGAGGGCGAGCGAGATACCTCTCTATGTAAACTGAACCGTCACCGAATGCCGCTAGAGCTTCTCGCGACGCAGCCTCGAATGCACGAGGCAGATCCTCAGGTTTTTCAACAAC
>DLTN01000009.1:0-7041 GCA_002500925.1 Gemmatimonadales bacterium UBA7835
GACGCGTTCAGCTTTTAGGTGATTCGATCCTGGAGCGTTATCGTATGCCCTAATCAGTGCTGGGATTATGGGCTCGAAGCCGGGCATCTGACTGCTGTATGCTGCCTCGAGGAGTTTTTCGAGCGTGAAGTCCGATCGATTTTCTAGAACACGCATTGCGTGGATACCGCGGGCGTTTTCGCCACTCCTCTGAAAATATCGGGGGTAGTCGGATTCTCGGGGGCTGTCGGGACCTGCAGCACTGTATGGCCAGTTATTGGTATTCTGAATCCAGCCGACGGGAGGATTGAAAACATTTGGTGTTTCATCGATGGAATGAGGCATCGCCCAGTCGTTTTCCGAAATACTTCCATCTACTGGCCGCGTCCAATCGACATCGTTCCTCCTTTGAGGTACAAAGTTTGAGTGCCAGTAGGCGATGTTCCCCTCAGAATCCGCGTATACCGTGTTATTGGACGAATTGGTGTGCATGGACATGTTTTCACGGTACCCGGCGAGATTCCTACGCTTAGTCCGGTCCCACGACTGGATGAGCGCAGACATCGGCTCTTCCATGAGCGCAGTCGCCACCCATTTTCCGTTTTGCGAGCGCACTATAGGGCCGTGGTGAGTGCGGAATGTGGTGAATGAACGGGAATCCATGCCGGCTTCCGTCCGAAATGGAACGGTAATCTCACGAACCTTTATCGGTTGTTCTTCACCGTCGACGATGTAGAAGTATTTACCGTCACGCTCGACCACTGTCTCTAGATACTCGTCGATGTTGTCGACTCCACTAGATGTGTGCATCCACCCAGCGTGCTCGTTGAACCCTTGGTAAATGAAGAATTGGCCCCAGGTCGAGGCGCCATAGGCATTCAATCCTTCGTCGCTACGCATGTGCAATTCGGAACGGAAGAAGAATGAGGTATGGGGATTGATTAGGAGCAGTGAATTCCCATTCACAGTATTTTTTGGTGATATCGCTATTCCGTTAGAGCCCCGCGGCTCCTCCCAGTCGATGAGAGGCTGTTCTAAATCGAGCTGAGCCATTGCCATACCCATTGGCCCCTCTTCATAGAAGGCCTCGAGTTGACGAGTGTTCACCCTCTCGATGTCACCACCGATCGACCCCTCTGAAAAAGTGAGTGCCATCCACGGCTCAAAACGATCTAGAACCATAGGTTCTGTTTCCGGGTGAGTATGCAGATAGTAGTTAAGGCCTCCGGCCCATGCGTCCATCAGGTCCTGCAACCACTGAGGACTCTGGTGGTACATCGCTTCAATCTCAGCGGGGTCGATGAAGAGTTTCATGCGGAGGTCTCCCCATAACTCCTCTTCGCCATAGGCCTCGGCTAGTCGCCCTTGTGAAAATAGGAAGTTGCGTTCGATGCGATGGAAGTCGTCTTCCGCCTGCGCGAAGACTGCACCGAATACGGCGTGCGCGTCTGTAGGTCCGTGCACGTGAGCTATGCCCCAGTCGTCACGGGTTATGGTTATCTGGGATGCCATCGTTTCCCAAGCAACGACTTCGGGATCAGTAGGTAGGCACGCTATGAGGGTCAAGGAAAAGAAGACTAGAAGCTTCTTCATGATGGTCTGATCGGGTGAGGGGCAGAGATTAGTGAAGTGTGTCATTGTAGGATGGAGAGGTCGACTGGACCATTACCTAAGGATCGGGATGTCGGTTTGGGTCTAAAAAGTGGACTAAAAAAGAGAGGTAGAGGCAAATGGAGTTAGCATTGGGGTGCGGACAGGTCTTCCACCTTCTAGGATGACAGGATCCGTGCACCCCAGCCTGTCGTCAAAGGGTTTTCCAGATGCGTCTACTCAGCAGCCTACTATCGGTATTTACGATCATCATTTTTCTCCCCGAAGCAGTCGAGGCTCAGTCTCAGTCCGACGTGTCGAGGGTAGCTAAAGCCTTAGAATGGCGTGAAATCGGCCCAACTATAATGGGTGGGCGCGTTTCGGATCTAGCTGTGGTTGAGAGCGATCCAGCGGTTTTTTACGTAGGCACGGCGACCGGTGGCGTATGGAAAACCGAAAACTCCGGTATCACCTTCAACCCGATATTTGACGATCAGGTCACAGCATCGATCGGCGATGTGACTGTGGCTCCGTCGAATTCGAATGTGATATGGGTGGGCACAGGTGAACCTCAGAATCGGCAAAGTTCTCCTTGGGGTAATGGCGTTTATCGTTCGACTGACGCCGGCTTGAGTTGGTCGCATCTGGGCCTGGCGAATACGCATCATATATCGCGTATCCAAATTCACCCTCGTGATCCGGATATAGCCTATGTGGCTGCGATGGGACACCTCTGGGGCTCAAATCCTGAGAGAGGTGTCTACCGCACGAACGATGGCGGTCAGAACTGGGAGCAAGTGCTGTTCGTAGATGAAAATACGGGGGCTATCGACTTAGTTATGGATCCGAGTGATCCACAGACGCTATTCGCAGCGATGTACCAGCGTCAGAGAAAGGCATGGGGATTCAATGGCGGTGGTCAGGGGAGTGGGATTTATCGCACAACTGATGGCGGGGAGAACTGGATCGAATTGACAGAGGGACTGCCGGAAGGTGAAAAGGGTAGGATCGGGCTGGATGTATATCGACGAAATGGAAACTTTCTGTGCGCTCTAGTTGAGGCTGATGCGCGTGTCCCCGGACAGGGCTTCGGACAGAACAGTGATCGCACTGTCAGGAACGGCGTATACTGCTCAATGGATCGGGGTGAAAGCTGGGAACACCGCTCGACCACGAACAACAGACCCATGTATTATTCGCAGATCCGGATCGATCCAAACGATCCGGAGCGAATGTATTTGGGCGGATCTAGTATGTATAGGACGTCGGATGGTGGACGCACGTTCACGCCCGACGCTGCGGCTGACGTGCATCTAGACCACCACGCCCTTTGGATTAATCCGGACAATTCGGACCATATGATCCTTGGCAGTGACGGTGGTGTTTCTATCAGTTGGGACCGTTCTGATAATTGGTATCAGTTCCGGAATTTGCCGCTTGGTCAGTTCTACGAGATAGGTGTAGACATGCGTGATCCCTATCACGTGTGTGGGGGACTGCAAGACAATGGTTCTTGGTGTGCTCCTAGCGACACCCGCTCGAATCAAGGAATTCGCACCCGCGACTGGTATAACGTTGGTAGCGGAGACGGGTTCTTTACCGTTATGCACCCTTCGAACACCTCACTGATGTTCGCGGAGTCTCAGGGAGGTAATCTGATCCGGGTAAATCTTGAGACCATGGAGCGGACTCGGATGCGGCCTATTGGCCGGCCTGATGCGGATGATGAAATGCCCGAACTTCGGTGGAACTGGGATACTCCTGTCGTTCTGTCTAGCCATGACGAGAGCACTCTGTACATCGGTTCGAATCTTCTCTTCCGGTCTAGCGACTTAGGACAAAGCTTCACAGCTATCAGTGGTGATCTTACATGGTCTGTGGATCGAGATACACTGAGTATTATGGGAGTGCCTGGAGGCAGCGCTCAGATGTCTCGAAATGACGGCCAGTCTTCCTACGGTAATCTGACTGCGATTGCAGAGTCTCCTTTGAATGAAGCGGTCATTTACACGGGCGCGGACGACGGGAGGGTGCACGTTACTCAAGACAGCGGGGAAACGTGGACCGATATAACCGATCGCTTAGAAGGACTGCCACGTTATGCGTACGTGACCCGAATTGTCGCTTCGCACGGGCAGGATGGAGAAGTCTTCGCTGCTTTCGACAATCATCGAAATGACGACTTCAATTCGTACTTGTACCACAGCGAAAACTTCGGCCAAGATTGGAGGAGGATTGGCAGTGGGCTTCCGGCCAGTTCACTGAATGCGCTAGCACAGCATCCAGATAACGCTGAGTTGCTTTTTGTGGGCAATGAGGTGGGGGTGTATGTGTCTGCTGATGCGGGGGTGACCTGGGTACAGATGGGATCTGGTCTCCCCACCGTGCCCGTGGACGACATCAAGATTCATCCACGCGAAAATGATTTGATCATTGGGACGCACGGCCGCGGAGTGTGGATCATCGATGACATTAGCCCGCTCGAACACCTCAGCACGAACGTCATGGTGGCCAATGCTCACATCTTTCCGATTCGTCGAGCTACGTCCTTCAATCCATATACTCCCCAAGGGTGGACCCCAGGTATCTTCGCAGCGCCGAATCCTCCATCGGGTGCGCGAATTCGGTATCACCTCAGTAGTGATGTGGAAGAACTGGAACTCCGAGTGACTGATGCCACAGGGAAACTTGTCAGAGAGCTCGACGCACAGGTGGCTTCTGGCGTGCACGAGGTGATCTGGGACCTCCGTCTGCAGTTAGGAAGTGGAGAGGAGTCTGCGGGTGGGGGCCTGGGCCCGCGAGTGTTACCCGGCGCCTACATAGTGGAGCTCGTGACCGGTGCAGACATTGTGCAGAGCGAGGTTTCAGTTCGTATGGATCCGAGGGTTGAGATAGGGCGCCGAGAGCTTATGGCCCGACATCAGGTGATGATCGATTCGTACAGGATAGGAAGCGCTGTTGGTTTGGCCGAAAGAGCATTGGAAGAGGCGACAAATCAGCTGGTCGCTGCGGGGGAGCTTGTCGCAGGTAGAGATAATGAGAGACTGACGAGTGAAATACAGCAAGTCCGGGATAACCTTGCCGCTCTTAATGAAGAGCTAGACGACTCGTCAGGCGGTGGAAGGGTGTGGAGAGGTATCGAAACCTCTGGAGCGATGCCGACCGCAGATGCCCTTTATCAGATTGAGGAGTCTTGGGCGAAAGTCCCCAGTTTGACGGAAGGGGTGAACGCGATCATCGGCGACGTAGAATCGGTTCTGAGACAGGTATACGCTCCGATAGCGATGCCTGATCTTCCAAATGAGTTGCCGATACCTTCTAAGGGTAGGTGATAGGTGCCGGAAAGCAGGTTTATAGGAGCAGATCGCCTTCAGCGACTCGTCGCTTACTTAGCGGTTGCGTTTATGATCATGCTTGTCATTGATGTTTTTTTTGACAAGAGTGGACTTAGGAGTGGCCTGATCCTGATCTGGCTGTTGTTCCTTCCGGTTGGGGCGTGGCGCGTACTGAGGAGGTCATTGGAATGAGAAGAAGAGTGCGTATACAAATGTTAGGTGGTGCAGCTTTGCTGCTTTGTGCAATGGGATGCGAGGAATCGTTACCCGTCTTGGTATGGCCGTCTGATGATGCAACACCCACCGAATTCAGCCTCGCGATGAACGCTAAGATTCTGTGTTCTGGGATTTGGGTGCAGGGGCGTGACCCCGAGATCCACATCGCTTCTGATCTTCGTCAATTCGACCACTTCGGGTGGGGCGGCGACTTCGACTATGAGATAAACGAGGAACGCAAGCAGGTGACTCTGTCGTCACCGCGTTCAGAGAATGCCCGGACCGCTCAGCATAATGGCGATCAAGGCTGCTCAGTGCTTCCTAGGGGTATGAGTGATATACAGTTCACTCCGTCTGAGGTAGGGCGTGATTGGCCGGGTTCTTCACAGATGGCTTGGCCGATGGGCGAAGTCCCTACAAGTACTGACTTTCCGGCGGAAGTGGACGCCTCTGAGTTGGAGCGAGCGCTTGATTGGGCGATGGCGAATCATGAACACGGTCAGAATACCAGGGCGTTTCTGGTACTTTATCGAGGGCAAATTATCGGAGAGCGCTACGCTCCTGATATTCCAAGAGATATGCCTCACCTTTCCTGGTCGCAGGGAAAGTCGATCACTTCAGCATTGGTAGGGGTCTTGATAGAACAAGGTGCGCTCTCACTGCATCAGCCTGCTCCTGTACCTGAGTGGGAAGGTGACGCGCGCGGTGAAATCACAATAGAGGACCTTCTTCGCATGAGTTCGGGTCTGGATTTTAACAACTATGGTCTCGGGAACGAGAACTCTCTTTCGATTGAAAACCACCACTTCCGCATCTACTTCGATGGCATAGACGTATTCGAACATGCAGTAAGCTTCCCGCTTGCTGCTGAGCCAGGGACCCGATGGAGCTACCTAAACTCTGATCCTCTGACGCTTGGACGGATTATCCGCGAGACTGTGGAGGGGAGGGGTGAAGATTACCATGCTTTTCCTTGGGTAGCACTTTTTGATCGGATTGGGATTAAGAACGCGGTCCTTGAAACGGATGCCTGGGGCAACTTTATCCTGACCGGCTACGACTACATGTCAGCGAGAGACTGGGCGCGTTTCGGGCTTCTCCACCTGCAGGAGGGTATGTGGGAAGGGGAGCGGATTCTTCCCGAGGGTTGGGTCGACTTTGTTCGAACCCCGGCACCAGCTAGTGAGTCGAGTAACTATGGAGGGCAGTTCTGGCTCAATGCGGGTGGAGCGTATGATCGAATTCCAACAGATGCGTTTTGGCCGTCTGGCTTTATGGGACAGAACACAGTGATCATCCCGTCCCGGGACCTAGTAATCGTCCGCTTAGGCCCGAGCCCCGGGGGTGGTGCTGCATACATGAACGAGTATGTAGGACGAGTAGTGGATGCCATCGAGCAAGTCGATACGCATTGATGCGTCGGGTATGAGTAGTGTGGCTCTGACATCGAGTTCCGTACCCGGTTGACCCAGTTTACGGGTCCCGCCATCGTTGGCGTGGGCCTGACAAGGGATATCACCGTGCTTGTATGTTTTACGCTTTGATGACCGCAGTTGCTGACCAAAAAACTGGCCAGGGATTTGCACCCACCGGTTAGGCTTGTCCTGACCAAGAAGGAGACGCGGTGTCCGAGACTCCGGGGCCGCGTTTTTTTGATGCCGTTTAGACTATCAGAATGATTGAGCGCATTGCCATCTAAGAGGCGAACGCCTGATGTCCACAGAACAACTTAAGATCACACTTCCCAACGGTGATGTTCTCCAAATGCCCTTGGGGTCGACCAGTGGTGAGGTGGCCGCACACATTGGCCCTGGGCTTGCGAAGGCGGCTTTGGCTGCTGTGGTGAACGGCGAAACCGTGGGCCTGATGGAACCCATCGTTGAGGACGCAGAGATACAGATTCTCACTGATAGAGACTTGG
>DLTN01000009.1:7420-16816 GCA_002500925.1 Gemmatimonadales bacterium UBA7835
CGTCCGGAAGCCGCTATTGGGTTCGGTCCAGCGATAGATGATGGATTCTACTATGACTTCGAGGTAGACGAGCCCTTCACACCTGAAGACTTAGAAGCGTTTGAAAGAAAGATGGCTGATGTGGCTGCGGCGGATCAGATGTTTGAGCGTCGGCAGGTATCCAAATCTGAAGCGAGGACACTCTTTAATGACGACCCCTTAAAGCTGGAGCGGCTAGAGGAGTTCGACGACGATGAGGTGATAACGGTATATGAGAACGGTCCGTTTCTGGATTTGTGCAAAGGTCCGCACATTAAGAGCACTGGGGGACTTAAGCACTTCAAGCTGACTTCTGCAGCGGGAGCGTATTGGCGGGGGGACGAGAAGCGGCAAATGCTTCAAAGGATTTATGGAACTGCGTTTCATAAGAAGAAAGACCTAGAAGAGCATCTTCATCGCCTAGAGGAAGCGAAAAAGCGAGATCACCGCCGGCTGGGTCGTGAACTAGGTCTTTTTCAGTTTCATCCAGTTTCACCGGGGGCCCCGTTCTGGACTCCGCGGGGGACAATTCTTTACAACACCCTGGAGCAGTTCGTGCGCGCGAGGCAGCGTGAGGAGTTTTTAGAGGTCAGGACGCCTCTCATGTATACGAAAGAACTCTGGGAGCAATCCGGTCACTGGGGGAAATACCGAGAGAATATGTTCCTCGTGCTGGACAACGAGTCTGGTGAGCACAACATGTCGCTCAAGCCAATGAACTGTCCTTCCCATCATCTGTACTACGCGTCGGAAACTCATTCCTACAGAGAACTGCCGCTCCGCTTCGTGACACTAGACGTTCTGCATCGTAATGAACTCTCAGGAGCACTCTCTGGACTGACGAGAGTTCGGCAGTTTGCCCAGGATGATTGTCACGTATATCTGCGTGAAGATCAGATCGCTGAAGAGGTCCAGTTCCTGACTGATTTCATTCTGGGCCATTATGCGGCGTTTGGGCTCGAGTCTCGGGTTAAGTTCGCGACGCGACCTGAACAGCGTATCGGAAGTGATGAGCAGTGGGATCACGCTGAGGCTGAGCTTAGGCAGGCCTTAGAAGCGACGGGTTGTGAGTACGATGTCGAAGAGGGTGACGGGGCTTTTTATGGACCGAAAATTGACTTTCACGTGACCGATTCGATCGGACGTAGCTGGCAGTTGGGGACAATTCAACTTGATTACAGTGCTCCGGAACGATTTGGCCTGGAATACATCGGTAGTGACAATAAGCCTCATCGGCCGGTTATTATTCACCGTGCAGTCTGCGGCTCTTTCGAGCGTTTCATCGCAATCCTCATAGAACATTACGCGGGCGCGTTCCCCACCTGGCTAGCACCCGAGCAAGTTAGAGTCCTGTCCGTAGGGCAGGACTGGGACGCGAGTGCTAAGCAGTTGGTCGGTGCTCTGGTGGAGGCCGGTATTAGGGCCACACTTCAGTCGCGGGAGACACTGGGTTACCGCATCCGGGAGGCAGAGTTGCACAAGATCCCGTATATGGCAGTAGTCGGAGAGAGGGAAGCGCTCGACAGCACTGTGGCAGTGCGTGAGCGTGGGAAGGGCAAGAAGCAAGAGGTGATGTCGCGAGATAACTTTGTCAGTCTTGTGGAGGAAAAGATTCGTACTCGATCGTTAACCTGATGATCAGGCCCCTTCTGCCTTCAGGACGACCTGACGTGTAATCGCTCGGGGGCCTTCGTACCGATTGTGAGGGGAGGGTAGTTGACCGCTCCTGCACAGAGGGCCATTTTTCCATGCATCTTACTTAGGGTAAGTAGAAAATCAGGAAGCGAGTCGTGCGAGCGGCTCCACCTTCATGGCGGTGCGCTGCGCTGAGGGTCGTACGGATTGATCGGCAGGCTGACTTGCTGAAACGGTCCGGTCGCGGCCCGGGACTCGTCTCGGGCTTTTTGTGTCTAGGGAGTCGAGGCTCGGAAGAGTTTCAAACAGTGAATTTATCGGAGGGAAGGGACATCAGCAGAGATCGAGTTCGTGTTAACGACCAGATCAGGATCAGCCCGATCAGGCTGATTCAGGATGATGGAGAACAGATCGGAATTGTTTCCATTGACGAGGCTCGTGAGCGAGCTGAAGTGCGTGGGATGGACCTTGTCGAGGTTGCACCAGAGGCCAGGCCTCCTGTGGTCAAGATGATGGATTATGGGAAGTACAAGTACGAGGCAGACCGGCAACGCAGAGATGCGCGGAAGAAGCAGCACACTATCAAGGTGAAAGAAGTGAAGTTCCGACCGGGGATAGAGGACCACGATTACAATTTCAAGGTCGGACATGCTCGGCGGTTTTTGGAGGAAGGCAATAAGGTGAAACTGACGATGATGTTTCGGGGGCGTCAGATAACCCATCCAGAGATCGGAAAAGAAGTTCTTGCAAGGGTCATGGAAGACCTGCAGGAACTCGGACAGCCGGAATCGTTCCCGAATATGGAGGGGCGGATCATGTCTATGGTCTTAGCCCCGATAAAAGAATGAAAAGACTGACTCTCGCACGTACAGATGCGGATTGGAGTTTTGTAGCATGCCGAAGATGAAGACCCACCGGGGGGCCGCCAAGCGCTTGAAGCAAACTGGCACCGGAAAACTTAAGAGGATGAGGTCGAACAAAAGCCACATCCTCAACAAGAAGACGACAAAGCGTAAGCGTCGGCTGCGTCAGCCCGAACTTGTGAGCAAGTCCGATGAGAAGCGGATGCACAAGATCTTACCGTACGGCTCGTGAGGAGGAAGACAAATGCCTAGAGCAACCTCCGCAGTTGCGCGTAATAAGCGGAAGAAAAAGGTCTTAAAGGCCGCCAAGGGTTACTTCGGCGGACGAAAGAATCTTTACAAAACTGCAAAAGATGCGGTAGAGAAGGGTTGGGAGCATGCGTACAGGGATAGAAAGAAAAAGAAGAGAAACTTTCGACGGCTCTGGATTGCTCGTATAAACGCGGCAGCACGCGAGCACGACATGTCATATTCTCGCTTTATCAACGGTCTTAAGGCTGCGGGTATCGAACTTGATCGCAAGGCGCTGGCTGACCTCGCTGTGAGGAATCCCGAAGCGTTTAAGGCGATAGTGCAGGAGGCTAAGGAAGGCCTGGCAGCTAAGGCCAGCTGACCACATTAGAGAACGCTGAAACTGAGGGCTCCGCAGCGTGTGACTGCGGGGCCCTCAGTGCGTTATGGAGGACAGAGTGGACAGAACGGAGGATGCACACTGGCGGGCTCTCGAGCGCATGTACTTGGGTTCGCCGATTAATACCATATACGAGCCTAGTATTTCAGTACGTAACGAGACCGCAGAGATATCGATCCAGATACAGGAGCGGTTCTTCCACGCGGCAGGGGCGATCCATGGCTCTGTAACGTGGAAAATGCTGGACGATGCAGCTTTTTTTGCCGCTGCCAGTACGGTTGACGATGTGTTCGTTTTGACCACTTCGTTCACGAGCTACCTGACTCGCCCGGTCTCAGAGGGCGAGTTGAGGTCCCTAGGCCGCATCGTGAATCGTAATCGTACTCAGATCGTCGCCGAGGCCGTCGCCTTTGACCACGCCGGTCGCGAGGTTGGTCGAGGGAGCGGCATCTTTGTTCGGGGTAAGCAGAGGCTAGCAGAAATCCCGTTGTATGGGAGCGTCCAAGAGTGATAGCTTTCGAAAGAATCTGCGTGTAATGCGCCCAACGAATCACGGTGGCCGACCTCTATGAGTGAGTCAAATCCGATTGCGGACCTGAGGGCACTCGAAGAAGAGGCAACGGCAGCAGTGAAGTCGGCCCAGAATCGGGAGTCACTTGAGGAAGTGCGAGTGACTTACCTTGGGCGGAGTGAAGGTAGACTTTCAGCGATCTTGAGAGGCTTGGCTCAGGTCCCAGTAGAGCGTCGGCCTGAGGTCGGGAAGTCTGCGAATACAGTAAAGGCAAAGATCTCTCGCGCACTTGAGATGCGGCAGTTGGAGCTAGTTGCACCGTCTGCTGAAAACGAAGTAGACCTGACTATGCCGGGGCGTCCTCGCTGGCGCGGGGGGCTGCACCCGATCACCCAAGCTGTTGATGAGATTTGGCATATATTTCGTGACCTCGGTTTTGCTCGTGCCCGGGGTCCTGAGGCGGATACGGTGTGGTACAACTTCGAGGCACTCAATACACCGTTAGATCATCCTGCAGCTGATGAACAAGACACCCTATACTTGGTTGACTCTGTTCTTCTGCGCAGTCACACATCCCCAGTTCAAATGAGGACAATGGAGGCAAACGAGCCTCCAATCAGGATAATAGCGCCGGGCTGGGTTTATCGCCGCGACACGTACGATGCTACCCACACCCCGGCGTTCATGCAGATCGAGGGACTTGTTATTGACGAAGGAATCACCTTCGTCGATTTCAAAGCCACGCTCGCTGAGTTCGCTCGTCGCTACTGGGGACCAGATACACAGGTTCGCTTTCGTCCTTCCTATTTTCCGTTTACTGAGCCGAGCGCGGAGGTGGATGTGAAACGGATCATTACCCGCCCAGATGGTACTCAGTACGAGACGGAATGGTTAGAGATCATGGGCTCTGGGATGGTCGACCCGAACGTCATAGCAAACGCCGGCTATGATCCCGAACGATATACGGGCTGGGCATTCGGGATGGGTCCTGGCCGGATTGCGATGCTAAAGCACGGGGTCCAGGACCTTCGGACCTTTTTCGAAAATGATGTGCGATTCCTCGAACAATTCGCTCGGTGAACGTTTCAGCTCAGTGGTTGATTGATTTGGTCCCCGGTCTGACGGGCAAACCCGAGGAGATCTCGGAGCACTTGGCGCTGCGTGGGGCACCGGTTGACGGTATCACGTCTCCAGGTGGAGGTCTGGGCGACATCATTATCGGTCGAGTGATTAGGGCACGGCAGCATCCTAATGCGGACCGGCTTCGCGTGTGTGAGGTCGACAACGGAGCCGAGATAGTTCAAATCGTATGCGGTGCACCGGTGGTAAGGGACGGAGCCTGCTACCCGTTGGCTCCGATAGGGGCAATTCTCCCAGGGGACTTCAAGATTAAGAAGTCTAAGATTAGAGGTGAAGTGTCGCATGGTATGCTTTGTTCAGCTAAGGAGTTAGGTCTCGGTGACGATCACTCTGGAATCATGGAGTTAGTTGGTGATTTCACTCCTGGAGAATCGTTCATCAACTCTGTCGGGCTCAATGATTTCACCCTTGACGTCGAGGTCACGGCGAATCGAGGGGACTTGCTCTCGCATGTTGGGATCGCTAGAGAGCTCGCGGCTGCGGGTGAAGGCCGGATTGAGCTGCCGGAAATACCTGATGGATCAGATTTACCACTCGGATACCAAACGGGGGCACCCGAGGTAGAGCACACTGGATTCTCTGTCCGGATCGAAGATGAGAATCTGTGCCATCGCTACATCGGTGCAGTAATTCGAGGCGTGAGTGTCAAACCTTCTCCGGGATGGCTACAGGCGCGACTGCGTGGAGCTGGTGCGAGGCCGGTCAATAACGTTGTGGATGCGACCAACTATGTGTTGCTAGAGCTAGGTCAGCCGATGCATGCGTTCGATCTAAGTGAACTAAGGGGGCAATCGGTCATTGTGCGCCGAGCATCGCAAAAGGAAGCAGAATTTAAAACGTTGGACGGGGAAACCCGCTCAATTAGCACAGATATGCTCATGATCTGTGACGAGGAGGTTCCGGTCGCGATTGCGGGGGTGATGGGTGGCAATAACTCTGAAGTCAGTGATAGAACAGTCGATATTCTTCTTGAGTGCGCACTGTTCGACCCGAAAGCTACTCGGGCAACTCGACGTGAGCTTGGAATGTCTACTGATGCATCTTACCGCTACGAGCGGGGTGTAGACCCAGATGGTTTGAGGAGTGCGATGGAGCGCTGCATTCATCTGGTTCTCTCCACCGCAGGTGGTGAGCTTGAGGGTCCTATACTGGATTGCAACCCAGTTCCGTTTGAAAGCAGCACAGTTGAGCTTAGGCTTTCGCGCATAGAAAAGCTTTTGGGGATTCCCTTCGAGGCAGGCTACGTGGGGGAACTCCTAGCACCGCTCGGCTTCATCGTAGAGGGTCAAACGGATGGGGTCCTCCGTGTTCGTGTGCCAGGTTTCCGATCTTATGATGTCACTCGAGAGGTTGATCTTATCGAGGAGGTCGCGAGGACCCACGGTTTCGACAACTTTCCAGATACTCTAGGACCACAGCGTGCGTCATCGGTGTCTGATCATCCACTGTTTCAGCTAGAGGACCGGCTTAGGGCGGTTTTAGTAGGTCACGGTCTGTTTGAGGTCCAAACGCCCGCGTTTTGTCCGGAGGGAGAAGGGGACGTCGAGGTCTTGAATCCGCTGACGACCGTTGAGCCTTTCTTAAGAAGCTCGCTGATGCCGTCCTTGCTGCGGCGTGTGGAGTACAACATGGCAAGAGGGAACAGGGATGTTCGTCTATTCGAACTTGGAACTTCTTTCCATAAGGGAGGTTCGGGAGAGCCACCACTAGAAGAACCCCATCTCGCAACGATTCTAACTGGACGCCGTGAACCTCCGCACTGGTCCCGGGAAGATGAGGAGTTCTCAATGTGGGACCTGAAGGCGCTTGTAGTGGACATAGCCAGCAGGGTATACGGGGAAGAGACGACGATCGACTCGGTTGGTGGTAAATGCCCGACTTTGCTAGACGAGAATATGTGCATCTACGTGCGCACGGGCTCAGGGGATATAGTAGGGTGTGCTGGTCGGGTAACTGATGAGGCAAGTGATCTGCCGGTATGGGCGGGCGATGTTTGGTCCTTCGAGCTGGCGTTACCGCGTAATCCATCAAAGGGTGCAGAGGTAGTGGTTACCCCCCTGCCGCAATTTCCCGCTAGTGAAAGAGATCTCGCGCTTCTCCTGCCACCTACAGTGACTTCGAGAGAGGTATCTGAATCAATCCGGCGTTCTGCCGGACCTGACCTAGAGGCGTTGGAGGTCTTTGACCTCTACGTTGGAGAGGGTATTCCTGAGGGTGTCCGGTCTGTAGCGTTTCGCTTGCGTTTTCGGTCAATAAAAAAGACCCTGAAGGACAAGCAGGTCGACAAGAACATGAGTGCTGTTCTTAAACGTCTTGAGGAGGATCTGGGTGTCGAAGCCCGAGGGTAGTGGCAAATCCGTCGAACTGGAGGCTTTCGAGCGCCTCGAGTCGGCTATCGCACGTCTCGTACGCTCAGTCGAGGAGTCCGATCGCCGAGCGGTTTCAGCGGAATCCCAAGTGCAAGAAGTCAAAACCCAGAATACAAAGATGGCTGGTTTGGTGGAGCGTTTCACAGAAAGCCCAACAGACGCCAAAGACCTTATGGATCGGCTAAAGCGATTAGAGGCCGAGAACGATGATCTCAGGTCTCGACTTGACCGGGGCCGTGAGGGGATTGAGCGAATGATCACCCGGATCCGTTTTTTGGAGAATCAGAGATGACTTCTGAGAAGAGTTCGGTGACAGTCCGAATAGCCGGTGAGGATCACACCATCCGAGCCAGTGCTGAACCGGAGTACACTCGCAAATGTGCAAAGTTGGTCGATGACCGGATTCACGATATCCGAGTTGCCGCGGGCTTGATCGAAGGACACAAGGCAGCGATCCTCGCAGCGCTGTCGATAGCGGATGAACTGTTTCAGGCCCAGGATCAGCGAGACCGTTCGGTCGGGGAGATTATGGAGCGATTGGATAGACTGACTGCTGAGTTAGAAGGGGTTCTCCCTCCCCAATAACCCGATTCTGAGCCCCAGATGTCTGCGTCCGCTACAGTAGTCCATTCGGGCGAAGGGGTGAACACGTGTCTGAGGAAACTCCTATCGAACCGGACGCTGGTAGAGGTTGCTACCCGTAACGATAGGGACTTGCAGTATCCGAGTGAGATCACGGCGATTGTGATCTGCTAGACTCGTGCTGTGCATGTCGCACGTTAGATTTTTTGACATAGAGCCTCATCAACTCCCCACAGAGAAACGTACGCAATGACCCAGATTATCTCTGGTCGCGATATCTCGACCGAAATTCGTGCGGAACTGAGGGACAAGGTTTCCGCCCTCAAATCCGAACACGGGGTCACACCAGGTCTCGCGACAGTGCTAGTGGGATCTGACCCAGCCTCTCAGATGTACGTGGGTATGAAGAATAAGGCGGCTCACGCGATGGGTATTCACTCCGAACAGCTCACACTTGAGGCTGACACATCCGAAGAGGAGTTGTTGGACGCTGTCAAGGTATTGAATGGCGACCCCAGGATTCACGGTATTCTGGTTCAGCTCCCTCTACCTGATCATATTGATGAAGCCCGAATCATTGAGGCTATCGATCCGTCGAAAGATGTCGATGGCTTCCACCCGATGAGCGTCGGCCGTCTTGCAACGGGATCCGGAGACTGCTTCGCTCCGTGTACTCCGGCTGGCGTCGTTGAGATGCTTGTCCGTTCGGGCCATGATCCCGCGGGTAAACACGTCGTCGTCGTAGGCCGTTCGAACATCGTTGGGAAACCGGCCGCGGCGCTACTTATGCGAAAAGCGGTCGGGGGGAATGCCACGGTCACGGTAGCGCATTCGCGGACTAAAGATCTTGCGGCAGTTACTCGCACGGCGGACATCTTAGTGGTAGCTATGGGACGCCCTGAAATGATCACTGGCGATATGGTGGCCGAGGGCTCGATAGTGATAGATGTCGGCACGAATCGTGTTGATGATGAGACGCGTGAGAAGGGCTATCGAGTATGCGGCGACGTTCTATTCGACGAGGTCAAAGGAAAGGCCGCGGCCATTTCTCCGGTACCTGGAGGAGTGGGACCAATGACTATCACCATGCTTCTAACCAACACGGTTAAGTCTGCGGGAATCAGCGTTGGTAGCGTGGTCTGAGCGATGTCGGAGGATGGAGGCATTGACTCGTTCGGAGGTGATGAGGCAAATACTGCCGAAGTGATCTCAGACCCCCCAGTTGTGCCCAAAGTGTGGTCGATTACGCAGGTCAATCGCGCTGTGAAGGAGATGCTGGAATCGAGTATAGATGCGCTTTGGATCGGTGGAGAGGTTGGGCAGTGGACGCGGTCACGACCCGGGCACTGTTATTTCACGCTCAAGGACGAACAAGCTGAGCTGAGAGCGGTAATGTTCGCTCGGGATGCGTCGCTCCTTCCGACCGATCCCGAGCAGGGCATGAGGGTCCGGTGTTTCGGTGATCTGACGCTGTACGAGCGGCGAGGGAACTATCAGATGATCGTAAGGAGGATAGAGGCTGAGGGTGAAGACGGGCTGTGGCGTAAGGCGTTCGAAAAGCTTAAGGCACGCCTAGCCGGCGAGGGATTTTTAGCAGCTGAACGCAAACTTTCGCTCCCGGCGTATCCTGAGGTGGTAGGAGTGGTT
>DLTN01000017.1 GCA_002500925.1 Gemmatimonadales bacterium UBA7835
AGCACCCGTAATCATGCTCATGAGCGCGGCGACATCTTTGGTGAAAGATCGGGTAAGCTTCATCAAACTCAGAAACTTCTCTCGTCTTCTGTGCCTGGGCACCACCGCCCTACTCTTAGTGCTACTAACGCCATCGGTTTACAACTTTTTGATCCCAGGTGTGATGGGTGTACCTGAGGAGGTCGCAAGACTGACCTACGGCGCCCTTTGGTTCATGCTTCCTTGGCCAAGCGCAATCGGATACCGTCGCTTTCTGCAGGGCGTTCTGATCCGATCTGGTAAGACGAAGCTCGTAGCTTACGGAACCTTAATCCGACTTGGCGCAATGATCGTCGCCGCCCTAGTGGGATTTCTCCTACTAGAGATTCCCGGTGCCTGGGTAGGTGCAATGTCACTAGCAACAGGGGTGACGACAGAGGCAATCGCAGCAAAGTTTATGGCGTCTAGAACAGTTCGGGGCATCCTCGATGGTGAACTGGAAGGATCCGAATCGCGCGACATCACCTATGCGGACATCGCGCGATTTTATTACCCACTCGCCCTAACCTCCCTGATCGGACTGACTGTTCAGCCGCTACTCACATTCTTCATGGGCCGAAGCATCTCACCCGTAGAGTCACTCGCAGTCTTCCCAGTCGTACATTCCCTGTCTTTCTTCTTCCGGTCCATGGGATTGGCGTATCAGGACACAGCCATAGCTCTCATGGGACATCGCTTCAAGAATTACGATGCTTTGGCCAGCTTCGCAGTGAAGCTGGGGACAGCAACATCAGCAGGGCTGGCCCTAGTCGCGTTCACTCCACTATCTGAGGTCTATTTTGTAACTATCTCAGGGCTCACCCCTGAGCTAGCCGATTTCGCGCTCACACCCACCCGGGTCATGGTCATGCTACCCGCTCTATCGGTGCTGCTGTCCCTCCAGCGAGCAGTCTTAGTCGAAGGCCGGCGAACAGAACTGATAACGATTGCGACCGCTCTTGAGGTTTTGACGGTGGCCGTTGTCTTTGTCGCGCTAGGGTTCGGTATGGAGCTAGTGGGTGCTACAGCAGCGTTTTCGGCATTCCTAGGAGGCCGCTTGATGAGCAATATCTACCTCGCTTGGGAATCTCGGGGCATGAGGTCCGGATGAACTTCACAGTTCGACCCTTTCCAAACCTCTTTCGGTCGGTCTAAGGGAGAGGCCGACACATTCGGGGTCTCCTCTTCCTTCATCAAAGGCTTGATGCATCGCCTTAGCCACACCTTCAGAATTGGACTGATCACACATTGCGATCAGTCCGGATCCTGCACCTGATACTGTCACTGCCCACGCACCGGCATCCATACCAGCCGAGATCACTGACGAGGCTCGAGGAATCAAGGCCATTCGATGGGGGACATGAAGCTCATCTTGGGCCCCGATTCTAATCAAGTCAGCATCACCCTCGGCTAATCCCTGCAACAGAGCGACAAGCCGTCCCAGTGAAACAGTGGCGAGCCCATGTGAAACCGCTTCAGGTAGTCGCCGTCTGGCCTCATCCGTAGATATGCCAACCGAAGGTGCAGCATACGCGAAACCCACTTGGGGACTCAGCGAGAGGCTCATCACCATTGGTCCATCTTCAGTTCCAGCCACCGCCCTGAGGCCACCGAATAGGCTTGGAGCCGCATTATCGCCGTGCCCCTCCTGCCTATAAGCACTGTCGAACGTAGCTGCGTCATCGCGAGGAAGGCCTTGGACTGCCAGAGCTAGATCATATCCCGCGACTCGCGCAGCAGCGGACGCGCCAAGACCTCTTCCAACTGGGATATCGGAATGCATTTTCAGAACACCCGAAACATCAACGTTGGCCACTCGTCTCTTAAGTATTTCCGCGACTATATCGGTCTCATCCTCGAGCAGCGCTCGAAGAGTCCCTTCACGAACGACCCGGAGAGCACCGGAAGAGTCTGGCGTAAAAGAGACATCCAGAAAACGGTCCAAAGCTAGGCCAAGCGTATCAAACCCTGCACCCAAATTCGACGTCGAGCAAGGAACACGCACTCGCGCAGAGCTTAGCTCAGTCACTGCCGGCCTCCGTCCAATAATTCCTTCAGTTTTCCAAGGTCGGGAGGGATGACCGACATTAACTCATTCTTCTGACGAGCGCTCAGGATCGTTTCCGGCATAGACACAGATTCACAGATCGCGTCCTCGACCACCTCGGGAAACTTTGCAGGATGCGCTGTCGAGAGGATGACAACCGGCGTGACTCCAGCATCCAGACGCTGCGCCACCGCGAACGCCACTGCCGTGTGGGGGTCCATTACATACCCCTCCCTCCGGTGCACACTTGCGATCGCTCTCACAGTATCCTCATCTGAAACCCAGTCGCCTCTAACATCGACGCGAAGTGCGTCGTCGCTCTTATAGAGCCACTGAATCCGTTCAAGATTGCTCGGGTTACCGACGTCCATGGCATTGGAAAGTGTTCGTATGGAGTCTCGAGTCTCGAATGAGCTACCTTGTAAAAGGTCTGCTACTCCATGGTTCCTATTGAAGGCCGCGGTGAAGCCTGCGTGAGGCATCCCACCCTTTGAAGCGATCAACCCGGCACAGAGATTGCCCAAGTTTCCAGAGGGAACAACAAAGTGCACCGGCTCTCGAAATCGCCTGGCTGCTTCCAAGTAATACACGGCCTGAGGGAGCAATCGCGCGACATTGATCGAATTGGCCGAGGTCAATCCATGCCGCGCGCTAAGTGACGGATCCGAAAAGCACTCTTTAACCATCCGCTGACAGTCATCAAATGTGCCCTCAACCGCGACCGCCTCGACGTTGTCTCCGAGCGTGGTCATCTGCCTGCGCTGAGTCTCGCTCACTCCCCTGAGAGGGAATACAGCGACTACTCGAGTTCCCCTTCGGCCAAAGAAGGCATTCGCAACCGCTCCTCCTGTGTCGCCCGAAGTCGCTACCAGAACCGTAATTTCATTTCCTGACCCCGTTGCAAACAAAGAGACGAGATCGGCCATGAACCGAGCCCCAACATCCTTGAATGCATGCGTAGGCCCATGAAAAAGCTCTAGGATGAATGAACTGTCATCAATCTGCACAAGTGGGAATGGGAAGTCGCAGGCATCTTGAGCAATCCGTCTAGCAACGTCGGGTTCAAGGCTAGGGAAAAGAGAAGGGGCAAGCCATTCCGCTACAGACCCCTCCGGAGGAGGCCAGTCAAAAGTCGGGATCTGTGTCGGAACATACAATCCGCCTCGCGGCGACATTCCTTGAAGAACAGCCTCACGCAAGCTTGCGGTTTCGCTTCCTCTCGTGCTCACATAGCTAGTCACCAGCGGCTCACCTCTTGCGACCCCGCAAGGAAGAGAGACGACTCACTCGGGCACCTATTGCGACTGCTCCAAAAGTTCTCTGGCCGAAGCAACCACCGCTTCCGTGGTGATCCCGAATCTTTCATAAAGCACCTCGGCAGGCGCTGAGGCGCCAAAGTGATCTATCCCTATCGAACACCCTTCTGACCCTACCCAACGATCCCAACCAAATGTGCTCCCGGCCTCAACGGAGACTCGCGCCTTGACTTCCGGCGGAAGCACTTGATCCCGATAATCTGCGTCCTGTTTCTGAAACAGATACCAGCTCGGCATACTGACAACCCTGGCAGGGATCCCGACTTCTTCCAGTTGCCTCCTTGCATCAATCGCTATGGATAACTCAGATCCGCTAGCGAGCAGCAATGCGCGCGGCACTCCACCCGAGGCCTCCGCTAGTACGTATGCCCCCCGTCTTAGCCCCTCAGCACCTGCCAAAAGCTCTGTATCCGAATATTCGTCATTCGGCACACTACCTCTGCGCATGAGCACAGCGACCTTTTGCCGGCTCAATGCGAGAAACGAAGGGCCATCATCACGCTCGATGGCTGTCCTCCATGCGATTTCAGTCTCCGGCCCATCACCCGGACGAAGGTCCATCACATTTGGAATGGCACGTAGCGACGACAACTGCTCAACGGGTTGATGCGTCGGCCCATCCTCTCCCAGACCAATTGAGTCGTGAGAAAAAACGTATATAGATGGCTGGCCCATGAGACCCGCCAACCGGATAGCTGGTCGCATATAATCCGAAAAAATTAGAAATGTGCCAGCAAAGGGCCTTACCCCCCCGTGCAGCGTCATTCCGTTCATGATGGATCCCATGGCGTGTTCCCGGACCCCATAATGGATGATCCGACCACTGGGCGAACTCGGCAGGAGGCTCTCCGCACCTTTAATATCGGTTTTATTAGAACCACCGAGATCGGCCGAGCCCCCGACAAGATTCGGCATGCCCGCCGCCAGGCCCTGAATGACCTTTCCTGACCACCCCCGTGTGGCATCCGCAGACCTGTCCTGTGTTAAGTCAGGCACGTGCGCGTCCCAGCCTTCTTGCAGCTTTCCAGCCATAACACTTGTGTATTCTTCGGCCAGGTCGGGATGGTCGGCCTTATACGCTTGGAATCGCTCCTCCCACTCTTCCTGTGCTTGCTGTCCCCTGTCTATGCATTCAGACCAGTGGTCCCGCGCAGCACTATCAACATAGAAAGGGTCCAGAGACGGGTACCCTAGGTTCTCCTTTGTCGCTCGGATCTCATCTTCCCCAAGGGGGGCTCCATGCGAAGATGCGCTACCTGCCTTACCAGGCGATCCGTATGCGATCGTGGTCCGCAGAACTACAAGAGAAGGTCGCCCTGACTCCGCTTTGGCTTCTGTGATCGCGCAATCTATGGCTTCGAGATCATTACCATCCTCAACATGAACGACATGCCATCCATAACCTCGAAACCGCTTGGCCTGATCCGTCGACGTGGAGAGGTCGGTCGATCCTTCGATAGTGATTCGGTTATCGTCAAAAATCCAGACGAGCTTACCAAGCTTCTGATGTCCAGCGATCTCCGCAGCCTCATGCGACAACCCCTCCATCACGTCACCGTCGGAGCAGAGTGCGTAGGTGTGGTGATCTACGATCTGATGTCCAGGTCGGTTGAAGTATCTTGCCAGCCAGCGCTCCGCTAACGCGAAGCCGACCGAATTGGCTACTCCCTGGCCCAAGGGGCCGGTTGTTGTCTCGACACCGGGGATATGCCCGTACTCAGGGTGCCCAGCGGTCGGCGCACCCCACTGCCGGAAATTGCGGATATCTTCCTCACTGATCTCATACCCGCTTAGGTGCAGAAGCGAGTATATGAGCATTGAAGCGTGACCCACGGACAGGATGAACCGGTCCCGATTAAGCCATCCCGGATCGGCCGGGTTGTGGCTCAGGTGTCGGTGATAAAGGAGGTACCCGACCGGTGCAAGGGCCATCGGTGTGCCCGGATGGCCTGAGTTCGCCTGCTGCACTGCATCCATCGAAAGAACACGCACAGCGTCGATTGCCAACTGCTCAGTGGTACTCATTGTCGATCCCTTTACGTTGTCTGAATCACCGCCATCCCACGCTCATTTGGACACTCATCGTCGTGAGCGCAGGTATCAACCGACCACGAAATTGACGAGTCGGCCCGGAACGTGGATCACCCTTCTTTCCTCTTTCCCTTCTATATGCCGCATGACGTTCTCTTCCGCACGCGCAGCAGCAATCACCTCACTCTCCCGCTCGTTCTTCTCTATGCTGATTGTCGCCCGGAGCTTTCCATTGACCTGAATTGCCACATTCACTGTTGTCTCAACTAACTTGGCTATGTCAAACTCAGGCCAGTTCGCCCCATCAAAAATGCTACCGGCATGACCCAACCGTTCCCAGAGTTCTTCGGCCATATGTGGTGCGAACGGCGCCACCATCACAACTAACGGCTCTACCTCCGCTCGCACGGCAGTGCGACCTCCTGCGCGGATCACATTCAAGCACTCCATCATAGCCGCAATCGCCGTGTTATAACCGAGGTCCGGAATCTGTTCGGTAACCTGCCTGATCGTCTGGTGGACCTTCCTCTCGACATCCGCATCAGTCTCCCCCGTGCGTGCTGAAATCACCGTGTCCCATAGTCGATGGAGAAAGCCGAACGGACCCTGAATGCCTTGTGGTCGGTAGTCTCCACCTTCTTCGAACGGACCGAGAAACATCAGGTAAGTCCGGAAGGTGTCCGCCCCAAACTCCTCAATGATCGGGTCAGGTACGATCACATTACCCTTGCTCTTCGACATCTTGGCTCCGTCTGCGATGATCAGACCGTGCGCACGAAATGTCTTGTATGGCTCCTCGAAGTCGATATGACCCAGGTCCTTCAAGACCATCGTGATGAAGCGCGAATAAAGAAGGTGAAGAACTGCGTGCTCGTTACCTCCTATGTACGCGTCAACAGGAAGCCAACGGCTAGTAATCCCTGAGTCAAAGGGCTCGCTGTCCAAGTCAGTCGACGGGTATCGGATGAAGTACCACCCGGAATCTAAGAACGTGTCTGAAACGTCAGTCTCACGACGCGCTTCGGCGCCGCATTCTGGACATGTAGTCCGGTACCAAGCCTCTACCCGAGCAAGCGGACTAATACCGGACTCGTCTGGCCTGAAATCCTCTACGCGAGGCAAAACAACCGGAAGATCCGATTCAGGCACGGCAACAGGTCCACACGCGTCGCAGTGTACAATGGGAATTGGCGGTCCCCAATAGCGCTGTCTCGAGATGCACCAGTCGTGGAGGCGGAAGTTTACTCTCGCGTCACCCCAACCCTTCTCAGAGGCCCATGCGGTCACAACTTCGACTGACTCACTTACGTCAGTTCCATTGAATGGTCCTGAGTTGATTAGGCTCCCCGGTCCAACGTACGCCTCTTCCAGTGGGGTCTCCGAAGAATCACCCGGTCCTAACACCACCCTGACAATCGGGAGCGCAAACTGTTCCGCAAATTCGAAGTCTCGGGAGTCATGTCCAGGCACCGCCATTATCGCGCCCGTCCCATACTCCATGAGTACGTAGTCGGCAATCCAGATCGGAATCATTTCGCCCGTCGCCGGATTACGGCAAAAGCCACCCGTCGGGACACCCGTCTTCGTCTTATCTGTCTTCTGGCGGGCAACCAGGTCTCTTTGGGCCGCGGCCTCCACATAGTCAGACACATGACCAAGCATCCCCTCCTCGGTAACGCTCTGGACGAGTGGGTGCTCAGGAGATAGCACGACATAAGTCGCCCCGAATACGGTGTCTGGACGGGTCGTGTACACCTCGATGTGTGTACCCGTCTCATCTCCAGCCTCGTCAACCACTGGGAAACGCAATTGAGCACCGGTACTGCGACCAATCCAATTTCTCTGGGCCTTTAGTGTCGTTTCCGACCAGTCTATATGGTCTAGATTGTCCAGAAGACGCTGGGCATAGTCCGTGATCCGGAAGAACCACTGCGCAATCCTCCTTTGTTCTACCGGTGTTGCACAGCGCTCGCATTCCCCACCTACGACCTGCTCATTAGCGAGAACCGTCATGCAAGAGGGACACCAGTTAACTGGTGCCTCTTTTCGCTCGGCAAGCCCAGCCTTGAAAAACTGCAGGAAGATCCACTGTGTCCACTTGTAGTAGGCCGGATCTGTCGTATCGACCGAATGCTCCCAGTCGAACATGCCTCCGATTCGCCTGAGTTGCCTCGTGAAGTTCTTCACGTTCGATGGAATCAGATCCATCGGATGCGTACCGACTTTTAGCGCGAAGTTCTCAGAGTGGATACCGAACGCATCGAAGCCCATAGGCTCGAACACACTCTTACC
>DLTN01000122.1 GCA_002500925.1 Gemmatimonadales bacterium UBA7835
CCTCAAGCGCATAAGCCGCGTCGGTTACGACTTGGTCCGAGGCTAGGATATTGCCCTGCACCGAATAGAAGATCCGGGTTCCGGGCACTTGGCCTTGGATGGAGCTTGAAGCTTCGCCGTTGTCTCCACCGGAAAAACCGATAGAGCGCCCTTGGTTGTCGATAATACCGAATTGTCGGCGCTCGATACTTGGGTCTTCGCTGAGCATATCAAGAATCAGTCGAGGGTCAGTCCCGAGCTTAAGTTGCTCGTATATCAGGTTTTGGTTCTCGCGAGTGTTATCGACACCGGCTTGGGCTGCTGCGACCCCGATACCTGGAACGACGATGGCCTGGATGTCCATTAGTCCCAGTGCTGGGAATCCTGCGAAGCGCCCCTGAGCCACGCAGGTCGCAGACGAGACAACCACACGACCTGTATCTAAGTCGATGGCGATCACGGACCAAGTTGCCGAGGCAGCTGTTGGACTGGCTGCGAGTGATGCGATCACTGTGAAGAGGGTAAAGGTCGAGGTTAACAGCAGACGGCGCATGGGATCTCCTAAGGTGAAGTCGGCAGAAGATTGTGTCTCGAAGTTGGCGTTTTGCAAGTCGACGTTAAAAAAAGAAAGGCGGACAGGTCTCTGAGACCCATCCGCCTGGAAACTTCCGTGTGATGGAATCGACCTAGAGGTCGCCCTCTTCTTCTGCATGAATGGCTGACCAAGCTTCCACGAAGACGTCGATACTTGTCATGAGAGAAGATCCGATGGAATCTGCGGCACTAGCCCCAGAGCTCATTCCTACAGCCGTATGGAACCAGGTCACAGCTTCAGGGAGCGTTATTTGGGTATCGCGAAGCATCTGAGCCGACTGCTGTACTCTGAGGCCTACGGAATAGGCGATTGATCCATCCAAGCCGGATGCGCATTCGAGCGTCACACGTAGTTCCGGCATCGCTGGATTCGCGAGCATCTGTTCTTGGGTAAGCACTCCGACTTCGGATTCGGTCAACTTAAGAGACACGTCACCTTCGTATGCAGCTGGCGTCGCACCTGCCATGTTGCAAGCATCGTTAGACTCAAGACGGATGAATACGCCTCCGAGATCTTCCAGGGTGTATCGATTCCATTCGGTGTCCTGCGCTTCAACGGCAAAAGGTATCGCCAAGAAGCCTAGGACCGCGGTGAGCGCAAGAGTTCGCTTCATTCGATAACTCCGTTCTGCGCCTTAGCGCTTACTGATTCCGGCCTGTCCCGCAGGACTGACAGTTGTGGTTGTTGAGAGATCCTAGCTTTTCGAGTAGGGCTACTGTTACCGGTTGTGGTTGTGCCCGTTGCTCGGGACTATTCGCCATGTCTGCCGTGGTTTGGCCTCGACGGCTCATCAAGGTTACGTCAGCGCCTTGCTCTACCAAGTACGCGATTGTTTCGTTGTCGCCACGAGCTGCCGAGTGATGAATGGGTGTGAATCCATCCATGTCGCGCAGGTTTGGATCTACTCCGAGTTCCTCTACGAAGTACCTCATCGCCGGTAGCCAGCCATCTGGGACACTACGGTGCTGCTGCGCAACGCGAGATGTGCCAAAGCCCACACCTGAAGCGGCATGGATCGGATGGACGGCGGGGCCACCTACTGGAACCTCCGGAAGACCTGATGGATCCAGTTCTTTTTCCGCGTCTATATCATCGGTACGAGCTCCTGGATTCCCCGCGTCGAAATTTCTACGCCGGCTTGGAAGCTTTGTCGTCCAGATATCTGGATTTGCTCCGTAGGAATGCAGAAGGCGCATTGCAGTTACATCAGTTGCATATGCCGCGCGCCAAAATGGCGTCGCTCCTGTGAAGTCTACGCCCATGCGTCCCGCGTTGTATGCTGCGTACCAGACGTGAGTACTCGTCTGGGCGTTCGGGTCTGCTCCGGCTTCTAAGAGGACCTTGATCAGATCCAGGTATGACGTCGCCTGAGTGTGGTACATCTGTGGTTGTGGGTACCAGGTCCTCAGGGACCACTCGATGTTCAGTGTTGCAAAAAGAGGACCGACCCCGTCGTCGCTAACGAGATTAACGTCGGCGCCACGTTCGACGAGCATGTTGGCGAGATCGTAGTTACCGTTGATGACAGCGATGAGCAGTGGGCTCGTCAGGTCACCACCCGTCACCTGATCAATATCTGCCCCATTGTCGAGTAGGATCTCTGCAGACTCAAGATGTCCCTGCCGGGCTGCGTAGTGCAGGGGGGTGAACCCCCCTTGGACGCCGATTTGCTCAGCAGACGACAGCGCTCTGATAGGAGGCTCGGCAGGTGTTTCGTCTGCTTGTTCCTCTTCGTCTGAGCTATCTGATTCCTCTTCATCGTCATTGAGTGACTGGTCTTCGAGGTCCTCGTCCCACTCTACGTCTTCTTCTGCGGACTGTGAGGAGTCAGGGGGCGTCTGCTGCTGTTGCCTCTGGAGTTGGGCGAACCGGTCTGCGTTGTCGTTTTGGACGACTTCCTCTCCTGCCTCTGCGGCTCTAACACGGGCCCGGTGTGCCCGGTCATCGCGGTCGTTAGCATCCAGCGACGTATAATCTTTGAGGGCGGTTTGGACTGAGGGGTCCGCACCCAGTTCTAGGAGTGCGGTCAGTGCGTCTGTCGAATTTCTTGCTGATGCAAAAACGAGCGGCGTCCGATTTTGGAATTCGTCCGGAGCGTCAAGATTCGCGCCTGCCTCTGCTAGCGCTCTTATCGTCTCCGCTGAGTTTGCTTGAGCAGCGAAGTGTATGGCTGTTACCCCGGTCGTTGTCCATTCGTCTGGGTCTGCTCCTGCCGCAGTCAACTTCGTGACGATTTCGGCATGACCTGATCTCGCCGCGAGGTGAAGCGGAGTATAGCCTCCAACTCGTGTTAGCGGTTTGACGGTTGCTCCAGCATACAGAAGAACATCTATGATCTCACCGTGGTTGTTCATGGCCGCCCAGTGAAGGGCTGTAAGGCCATCGGTTTGAGCGGCGTTGACGTCAGCACCCTGCTGAAGAAGTGCTCGGACCTCAGCGATGTCGCCCGTCTGAGCGGCGTCAGCTACGGGTGACTCTTTTGGTTGGGTCGCGCCAGTCAGCAAGAGGCTCACACCTAGGATCGAGGTAAGCCTCTTAATGGTAGAGTTCTGCTTAAGCATGTTTTTCTCCGAGAATTCTCACTTTCTACCAGTTCGACCTTAGATCGCGAATGTACCGGTACTGTTTCCGAAGGATTCGAGATCGTTTACGCCCATCTTGTGGAGCAGGGATAGGAAGACATTAGCCATTGGTGTCCCTTGGGCGGCACGTATGTGGTTCTCACCTTCGAGTAGGCCGTTAGCACCACCCACCATGAATAGAGGACAGCGTATATGGTTGTGTAGGTTCGAGTCAGCCATCGCCGATCCATACATAACCATCGTTTTGTCTAGGAGGGTACTGTCGCCCTCTGAAACTGCGGCCAGCTTGTCGAGGAAGTAGGGAAGCATCGACACGTGATACGTGTTGATTTTCGCGAAGTCTCGCACGCGTTCCTCACGTCCGCCGTGATGGGACGCCGCATGGTACGGTGTGTCCGATCCAGATTCGAGGTAGACACGTGGTGAAGCGTCACGGCCGACTTTCAGCGAGAACACCCGGGTCGTATCGGACATGAACGCTAGTACCTGAAGATCGAACATGAGGCGCATGTGTTCGGCAAAGTCGTCAGGAACTCCCACCGGGGCTTCTGGGATTTGACGCTCCTGTCCGGACATGTTTTGCGCTTCGATGCGCTGTATGCGCTGCTCAAGCTCTCGAATGTTAGTCGTGTAGAGATCTAATCTATGCTGATCAGCTGCTCCTAGATCACGACGCAGGCCCGACATCTCACCCATGACCCAGTCGAGGATCGAGCGATCCGTCGCTAGGCGCTCTGCGCGCTGCTCCGGAGTACCACCTGCCCCAAAGAGCTGTTCGAAGACCGCTCGTGGATCACGTATCATCGGCAGCGGCTGAGTCGGGGATGCCCAAGAAATGGTGTCGGTGTATACGCAAGAGTACCCGTATGCGCACCCTCCTGCCTGATCGATGTGCTCAATTGTAAGTTGCATCGACTCGATCGGCGTTTCACCAGCCATGCTCTGCGCGTAGACCTGGTCAAACGAAGGGCCTGCAAAGACGTCTGATCCCTGTGTCTGCTTAGGATGTGCTTGCGTCAGGAACACTGCCGCTGTTCGGAAGTGGTCTCCGCCGATCTCTGCGGGTGAGAAAGCATCGGCCATCCGGGCATCAGTATCAGATACGATGGTCAGATATTTCCTGTACTGCTCTAGCGGATTCATCGATGAGAGGGACAAGTCAAAGTCCTTCCCCTCTTCTTTTGGTGACCACAGCCCTAGCGAGGCGCCAAGATCGTTACATCCGGCAGCACCATGAACATTCTCGATGGCGACAAGACGCGTGCTGTCTGCTGAGCGGCCTGCTTCTGTTGCACTTAGGGGACGGCTTGCAGGCACCATTGCATCAAGAAGCGGAAGGCCCATTGAGGCACCCATGCCTTTGAGCATCGTACGGCGTGAGATGTGTTTTCCGGTGATGAAATCCATCTTTGTTGCCTTTTCGAGGTTAGTTGCTATTCGAAGTTAGTTCATGTCCGATTCAGTGACCGGCTGTTCGTCCACCATCGCTTGAGTGGCACGGCTACTTAAGAAAGCGGGAGAGTTTACTACTCCCAAAATAAACGAAGAGAGTCGATAGTCCTCTTCACTGGCTTCACGGGTGATCTGACGGATCGCTGGCTGATCGAAGTGCTCAACCCTGCGACCCAGAGCGTAGGCCATGAGGTTCTCAGTAAAGATTCTGTAGAAGACTTCTGGTCGTTCCAAGATTGCATCGCGCAGTCCCGACACTCCGGTGAGTTTGGATCCGTCGTAGAGTTCCGCCTCAGTGTCCACAAGAGTTCCACCGTCGCGGTTACGCCACACTCCCGTCACATCGAAGTTCTCGAATGCCAGCCCGATCGGATCGATCACATTGTGACAAGAAGAGCAGGCTGGATTCGCGCGATGTATTTCCATGCGCTCACGAACGGTCAGGAAGCGGCCGTCCGCTGCATCGTCTCCATCTTCCAAGGCTGGGACGTTGGGCGGTGGCGGTGGGGGCGGAGACCCCAACAGAACTTCCATGACCCACTTGCCGCGCAGGACCGGCGAGGTCCGGTTGGCGTGAGAGGTTAGCGTAAGGATGCTTCCGTGCCCTAGGATGCCACGACGGCGATCGTTCGGGTATTCCACTTTCTGGAAGTCAGTCCCCAGTATGCCACGGATCCCATAGTGACGGGCTAGGCGTTCGTTGACGAAGGTGTAGTCTGCCGTCAGGAGGTCAGTGATCGGGAGGTCAGCTTCTCTTATGTGGTCGAAGAGCAGCTCTGTCTCGCGGTGCATCGCATCGGCGAGGGTTTGGTCATAGTAGGGGTAACTTAGAGCGTCCGGTCTGATCTTCTCTAGATCCTGTAGACGCAGCCACTGGCCGGCAAATCTGGTTGCGAGCGCTTCTGCTTTCGGATCCGATAGCATACGGCGCACCTGTCTTTCGAGCTCGCGGTCGTCCGACAGGTCTCCATCGTCCGCCAACCGAACAAGTTCTTCGTCGGGTGGAGCACCCCATAGGAAGAACGAAAGCCGGGATGCGAGGTCTGAGTCGGCTATTTGGTAAATCTCGCCAGGCTTGACTCCGTCTGGAGCCTCTTCCATCCGGAAGATGAAATGTGGACTGGCCATGATGGCCTGCAGCGCAAGGCGGACACCTCCTTCGAATCCTCTTGTCTCTGAACCTTGGTCGTAGAACTGCATAACGCCGTCTACATCGTTTTGGTCTACGTCTCGACGATATGCTCGTTCAGCTAGACGCCGGACGATGCTTTCGGCACACGGCCGTTCCTCCGAGGGAGCGGTCGGTCTGCACGAGAAGACAAAACTCCGGGTAGGTGTGTTGGAGACGCCTGTGACTTCGAAGGGTCCAAGGACCGTCATCCGCTGGAGATGCTGCTGGGTTGTTACTCCATAGCCGATCCCGATCTGGCCGTCCGCAAGAGTGTGCTCAATAGGACGAATGAGGTCGTCGACCTCGCCTTCAAACTGTTTGACAAACGCAGCTGTCACCCTATGTGGTCCTGCTGATACTTGAATTGAGTCAGTTCGGATGTTCAGCCCCGTTGGCTCAGATAAGTGCATCCATCGATCAACATCGAGGAGTGCGACACGCTCTCCATCGATCGAAATCTCAATCTGCTCAGTCCCCCAAGTACGCCCGAAGACCTCACCCTCGACCGCATCGTAGGGCATTATGTGGAAGACGTATTTACCGTCTGCCGGGAAGTTGTGGACGACAGAGAGGCCACCTCGCGTGCCGAACGGAGCGCCCTCAACCTGATCCTTTTGCCCGGCGATGCGTGGCATACGGTATATCGTGTTAGCTATCTCGGCTTCAGCATCACCCAGCGCGAGTCGGGCAATCTGTCCCGCTGCTCGGAGGTATCCTTCGATAACCGTGGTCGACGGCATTTGCACGTCTGCGATGTTGTCGAAGTTGTTCGACTTCGTGTCCAAGGGGAGATAAGAGGACACGTCGACCTGAATTCCGAGAAGGTGATCGACTGCTGCTGCGTATTCAGCTTGGTTGAGTCTCTGGAAAACGCGAGCCCCTGGTTCGGGGTTGTCTTCCCACGCGTCATCTAGACGGGTCTCAAGATCGTCGGCTAAGTCGGCGAGTACTGCTTCTTCTGGACGCCGTGCTCCTGATGGGGGCATCATTCCTGCTCTGAGCTTCTTGATCACACGCTCTGCGATGTCGGCGTGATTCGTCGCATCCTCGACATCGAAACCTTCGAGGACTAGGCCACCGCGCTGTCGCTGCTCACTGTGGCAGCGGGTGCAGTACTGCTCGATTGTCTCATTGGAGTCGGCGACCCTCTGGGTCCCAATCGCATCGGCGACGACGAGGGTGTCTGGATTCTCGATCCCGACGTCTCCAGCCAGCCCCATCAGGAGTAAGCCTGTGAAAAGCAGCGATGTTGTGGAAGCGTTCATTCCCAGCCTCAATCTCTTACCAACAAAGAGTCTACTCTATGTACGCGAAAAGACACCGGTCCTCACAGTTTTTGCTGAGGACTGATGTATGCCATCAACGCACCCCGAACAATTTAAAGACCCACTGTGGAGTAGGCCAGTCTGAAATCACCGCCCTCTAGGTCGGAATACGCCTACTGAGCTTGCCAATCGCGGGTTCCTTGATGCGAGAAGGACAACCGGGGGTGCGTCGTCCGCCATTGGCG
>DLTN01000079.1:0-5624 GCA_002500925.1 Gemmatimonadales bacterium UBA7835
TTCTCCAATTGTCACGTATGTAAGGGGCAAAGGGCGTGCCAAACATATGTGTTCCCATAAATCGTTTTAGATCAATAGCTTATGGGATTACTTTTCGGCGGTTAGGGGATGATATGTCCTCTGTAGAGGACGCTAGAGTGGCCTAACGAGCTGGCGTAGTTCTGGACCTTGGGTCATGTTCGCCGCCCATGAGCCAAGAACGTCAGTCACACCTGATCCCACGAAGCGCGGAAGGCAGGATAGCCACACTGGCTTTCCTGGTCGTTTTCCTGCTCGCGATGCCACCGTTCACGCATGCGGTTTGGGATCGCCCGGATACTTGGATTATGGGCGCCCCCTTGTTTTTTGTGATCCTCTTCGTGGTCTACTCAGCACTGATCGGTGTGCTCGTTTGGGCTTTGCGAAAGGGGGTCTGACGTGGAGCCTTGGGTTGTAGCCACAAGCCTGATCTTCATCTACCTGCTAGTGACGATCATCCTAGGCGTCATTGCGAACAAGCGGATGACCGTCGACATGGAGGACTTTCTTCTATACGGTCGGAAGGCGGGTTTTATTGTCCTGTACCTGACGGTTGTCGCCACCTTTCACTCTGCCTTCGCGTTTCTCGGCTCAGGTGGCTTTTTCTATAGTCATGGCATTGGGTTTTGGGCTGCGGGAACGTGGACATTGCTGGTTGGCGCGATAACGTATGTTCTCGGACCTAGGATTTGGGCGCTGGGCAAAGCGTACGGGTACATCACACCCGCGGATATGCTCGCCGATTTCTACGAATCTGAGGCAGTGCGTATTGCGGTCGCGATTGTCTCTGTCGTCTTCACCATCCTCTACATCCAAGTTCAAGCGCAGGGGCTCGGGTACATCATCAACGTGGCTTCGGGTGATCGGATTACTTTCGAAATCGGAACCCTCATCCTCCTAGTGGTAGCTGCCGCCTACTTAATGGCGGGCGGGCTCCGAGCTGTCTACTGGACTGATGTAATCCAAGGTATCTGGATGTATGTCGCTGTATGGGTGGGCGCGATGTATTTGGCCTATGATCTCTTCGGTGGACCGATGCAGTTATGGGCCGAGGTTCGGGCCCAGCGACCGGATCTCTTGAGCTTGCCCGGTCCCCAAGGCTTCTTCACGCCGGGCATGTGGATCGGTATGACGATCACTCTTTCGTTCGGGATCATTTTTCAGCCGCATATGATGATGCGCTATTACACAGCTGTAGACGCGAAGACACTGAAGCTGCTTGGGGCCACGACTCCGATCTATCTTATGACACTATACGTGCCGGCGGCGTTGGTCGGACTTGGTGGCGCGGTCGCGATGCCTGGTCTGGAAGTACCAGATCGTATATTCCCAGAGCTGCTTTTTGCTCATGCCCCGCCCATTCTCACCGGAGTGATCCTTGCGGGGGCGACCGCGGCAGCGATGTCGACCCTCGACTCGATCCTGCACGCGAACATGAGTGTGCTCACTCGGGACATATACCAGCGTTATTTGGCACCTGATCGAGGGCAGAGGCACTACCTCTGGGTTGGTCGGGCGATCGTAGTCGCACTGCTCGTTGTCGGTTACCTGCTCTCAGTGCGGACGTTTGATTTTTTGGTAGTTCTCGTGACGCTAAGTGGTTCCGGAGCCTTACAGTTGATGCCAGCAATTGTAGGTGTCTGCTTCCCAATGCGTCGAACATTGACCAGAACAGGAGTTCTCGCCGGACTGCTGGTGGGGCTCGCTGTCCTATACGTCACTCTCGTTGTAACACCTCATCCTTTTGGGCTTCATGGGGGTGTGTGGGCATTACTTCTCAACACCGCTGTCGCAGTGGTCGTGTCGGCAGTTACTGAAGAGCCTACGGAAGAAACACTCAATCGCATCCACGGAGAACTGGAGCGACAGATCTATCCGGAGATTTCTAGATGACACATAGCACGAATGACTTGGGGACTGCACAACTGAGCCGACCGAGTCACACGATCCAGCTGGTCCTATTTGCCTTGTTGATGATTTCTTTGCTTGGGACTTCACCAATCCAAGCCCAGCAGACTTCATCGCCGCCCAAGGTGGGGCCCGAACGGGGTTCTCTGGTGATCGTAGGAGGAGCAATGCGTTCCGCTGAGATCTACGAGCGCTTTATCGACCTAGCTGGGGGCCCCGATGCGCATATAGTACTCGTCCCTACAGCCGGGGGTGCGGCGGAATACGACGAGTTCTATCAAGGGATGAACGCTTGGCGTGATCATGGCGCGCGCAACCTAACGCTGCTTCATACCACCGATCCCGCAGAAGCTGACACCGACGCGTTTGTAGAACCGCTCAAGAACGCGGCTGGTGTGTTCTTCTTCGGAGGACGTCAGTGGAGGTTGGTCGACGCCTATGGAGGAACTAAGGCTGAGCAAGCGTTTCAGGAAGTCCTCGACCGAGGTGGGGTGATCGGAGGCTCGTCGGCAGGGGCATCGATCCAGGGGTCGTTCCTAGTCAGGGGAGATACACGCACGAACACGATTATGATGGGAGACCATCAGCGGGGATTCGGTTACCTGCGCGATGTCGGGATTGATCAGCACGTGCTCATGCGGAACCGTCAGTTTGACCTGATCGAGGTGATCGAGACTCACCCCGAACTGCTAGGAATAGGAATCGACGAGGATACTGCTCTTGTTGTTCAGGGTGACCGAGCCCAAGTGATCGGAAAATCCTTTGTGCTGGTGTACGACAATCAAGTGACGACTGGAGAGAATGGTAAGTTTTATTTCCTTGCGCCCGGTGATCGGTTGAACTTGGCGACCCGCGAAAGTATGAGGCCAAGTATGATTCAGAGCCCGATCCAAGGTGTTCAGAAGAAACGGTGGGGGAGTGGTTCATGATCGAGTCCTTCTCGAATGGTCAGGAAGGCGTCCAGAACTCTGTCACTGATCAAGCCACGGCGGCGCGGCATGCGGAGTACTGGCGTCGCAATATCCGTCTGTTGGGTGCTCTGCTCATCGTGTGGTTCGTGGTCTCATACCTGTGCGGGATCGTGTTCGCGGAAGCGCTGAATGCCTTCACGCTTCCGCTCTCGAACTTCCCACTCGGCTTCTGGTTTGCTCAACAGGGTGCGATCTACGTGTTCGTGATCCTAATCTTTGTGTACGTGAAGCTGATGAATGATCTCGATCGAGAGTTCGATGTGGACGAGGGAGAGGGGGCATGAGCGTCCAGACCTGGACCTTCCTCTTGGTTGCGGCATCGTTCGCACTCTATATCGGGATTGCCGTGTGGTCGCGAGCGTCGTCAACCAAGGATTTCTACGTTGCGGGAGGGGGTGTATCCCCTCTCGCGAATGGGATGGCGACGGCGGCTGACTGGATGAGTGCGGCCTCGTTCATTTCGATGGCCGGTCTCATTTCTTTTATGGGATACGACGGATCGGTTTATCTCATGGGGTGGACCGGCGGGTATGTCCTACTTGCTCTGTTGCTCGCTCCTTACCTGCGGAAGTATGGAGCTTTTACGGTCCCCGATTTCGTCGGAGATCGCTACTATTCGCAGCTAGCGCGCATTGTCGCTGTGGTATGTGCAATTTTCGTCTCATTCACCTACGTGGCGGGCCAGATGCGTGGTGTCGGGATCGTTTTTGGACGTTTCTTGGAAGTAGACGTGAATGTTGGCGTAGGGATTGGGATGGGGATCGTCTTCTTCTACGCCGTGCTCGGGGGTATGAAAGGCATCACCTACACCCAAGTAGCGCAGTACTGCGTTCTAATCTTTGCGTTCATGGTGCCGGCGATCTTCCTATCACTGATGATCACGGGGACACCGATTCCGCAGTTTGGCCTTGGTGGTGTAGACCAGGCTTCTGGGATGCCGCTACTTGAGCGATTGAACGGGCTTCACCAAGAATTGGGGTTCGGTCCCTATACGAGTGGGACCAAGTCTACGCTCGACGTCTTCTTCATAACTGCGGCGTTGATGGTAGGGACAGCAGGTCTTCCGCACGTGATTATCCGCTTCTATACCGTGCCACGAGTGCGGGACGCGCGGATCTCGGTGGGCTGGGCCCTCCTGTTCATTTCGCTGCTCTACACTACTGCGCCTGCCGTGGCTGTTTTTGCTCGGACCAATCTTATCAACTCGGTGCAAGATGTGCCCTATTCATCGGTACCAGAATGGTTCACAAAATGGGAAGATACCGGTCTTATTTCCTTCGATGATGCGAACGGGGATGGGCGGATTCAGTATGTGGGCCCGGAGTCCCCACTGACGAATGAACTCACAGTTGATCGCGATATTATGGTTCTCGCGAATCCGGAGATCGCGAACCTGCCGGCGTGGGTGATTGGTCTAGTTGCGGCGGGAGGACTTGCCGCCGCTCTCTCGACCGCAGCAGGCTTACTGCTCGTAATTTCTTCGGCGGTGAGCCACGATTTGCTCAAACGAAGTTTGATGCCGGAGATCACTGAAAAGCAGGAGCTTATGGCCGCCCGTATCGCTGCGGGTGTTGCCGTCTTTGTGGCGGGGTACTTTGGAATGAATCCGCCTGGCTTTGTTGCTCAGGTGGTGGCATTTGCATTCGGTCTCGCTGCATCGTCGTTCTTCCCTGCGATTATTCTTGGGATCTTCTCGAAACGGACGACAAGAGAAGGAGCGATTCTGGGAATGGTCAGCGGGATCACGTTCACGGCTGCGTACATCGTCTACTTCAACTTCGTGAACCCGGGTGCGAACAGCGCCGACAACTGGTGGTTCGGGATTAGTCCCGAGGGTATCGGGACACTCGGTATGCTACTGAACTTCACCGTTACGATGGTGGTGTCACGTATGACACATGAACCGCCGGCGGAAGTGCAGGCTCTGGTCGACTCGATTCGTGTACCTAGGGGGGCTGGGGAGGCCCACGAATTCAGTATGTGATGCCCGGTCCAATGCGGTATTCGGCGGAAGTGCCCTTGTTGAAGCTAATTCTGGCTCAGAACGGGCCCATATCATCCTGAGTCGTCGCTACGTTCTGTCTCTTGGGCTCGAAAGATTGGAACGGCTGCAACCGCTCCGGACACGGGTGCCAAGATGTATATCCAGATTGAGCTCACGGGCCCGCTGTTCGCCATGACGTCTATGATGATGGGACCTAGGGCGACCGCCGGATTGAAGACAGCTCCCGATATATCTCCTACTGCGACTATCCCCGCGGTAACGGTTAGGCCAATGGCGATCCCATAGTAGGCGTTCCCGCGCGTTCTTTGAGACATGGCCACGTTGAGGATCACGAGCATTAGCAAGAACGTGAAGAGGAATTCAGATAACAACACGTAATGCAGTTGGTATTCGGGGTTGGGTATTGGCGCAAACGTTTGGCCTGAGATGAAGTACACGCACGTTGACGCGAGAAATGATCCCACAACCTGCGCCGCCATATAGGGAGCTACATCTTTTCGCTGAACTCCTCCTGCAAGCAGGAAACCCAGAGTGACCGCGGGGTTGTAGTGAGCCCCTGAGATGTGTCCGCCCATGTAGACGAGAGCGCTCAGCCCGAATCCGATCGCTAAAGGGCTCATAGGATCGTTGTTCGTGACACTCATCCCGATCGTCAGAACTAAAAAGAAAGCACCTATTAACTCTGTGATGTATTTCTTCATCCGGTTCTTACCGTTATCGCA
>DLTN01000079.1:6027-13998 GCA_002500925.1 Gemmatimonadales bacterium UBA7835
AGAGCCAGCATCGCCGTCTACGCGCGTTTGGTGTCATAGATGATATTAGTAGGAAATCCGGTCGCTAGCGCACTGGCTGACCTGCTACGTATACCTGTTCTAGACTCCTGGTGTTTTGCAGGGATTCGAGGGGATTCTCTCCCAGTACCATGAAGTCAGCCCACATTCCAGGCGCGATTACGCCTCGGTCGTCAAGATCAAGGCAGGAGGCCGAGACGCTGGTCGCACTCATGAGAACCTGCTCCGGTGTCAGGCCTGCCTCGCCCATCATCCATAACTCCATGTGTTCGAAATATCCGGGGAACCGACCACCCGGGCCCGCGTCTGTACCCATGGCGACCGGTAGGCCTGCGTCGGCGACAGCCTTCACGTTGCGAAGCGCTACTTCTAGAGCCGTACGGTAACCTGCCGCGGTTCTGCTAGATGCCATTCGATCCATAAACACTGGATCGGACACTCGGGCAACCTCTCCGGAGTGGGCATGCTCAGTGAAGAACGGGTCGTCGAAAAACCCGGGGCGTTTTCCATACACGAAAGTACTGACTTCACGGGTTAATGTGGGCACGTAGCAGACTTTGGTTTCCCTCAACTGGCTCAAGAATCCTACGTCTACGTCCACGTCTCTCACTGAGTGCGCCACAAGTGATGTTCCCATGTCGAGAAGTTTCTTGGCGTCCTCTAGATAGAAGAGGTGGGTAGCGAGAGGTAGGCCATTCTCATTCGCAACGTCTAGGACAGCCTGCACGGACTCCCAGGGCATCTTGGTTCCTGTTCCGAGGTTGTCGTCGACTCGCAGCTTCAGCCAGTCAACGCCAGCCTCAACGTTAGCTTGTGCGTCTGTTCTTGCTTTACTTGGAAACGGGGAGGGCGGGATTACAGGGCCTGCTGCTAGCAGACGGGCTCTTGGGTCCGTTGGGTGAGCAGCATCACGGGTCGCTATTACTGCGTCCGTGTCCCCGAGGCTGTTAACCGTCGTTACGCCATATTTCGCAAATAGTTCAAGGTCACCCCTGACGCGGTCGATTTCGTCTTCTATGGATTCGTCTGCCCATAGACCGCTGAGGTGTCCGTGTGCATTGACGAGCCCAGGTATGATATACCGACCGGACAAATCTATCGTTTCGGTAATATCTGCCCCGTTAGGTGCAGAGCCGTCGGAGGAGACACTCACAATCCGTCCGTCTCTCACGAATAACGTTGTGTTGGCTTGAGCGGGGCGACCTGTGCCATCCCACACGGTTGCGCCCGAGAAGGCGGTCATCGGCGACCCTGTCTCCGGTGAGGAGCAGGCGGCGCAGATAAGCAAGGTCGTCAGGGCGGGGTAGAGTCGTTTCATATCCATAAGCTGAAATTACGGGGTGGCTAACTCTGTTGCAAAACTCAGCCTCAGGGCCGGTGTCCACGCCTCCATTAGCGCACATGCTCACCACCAAAGAGAGTTCTGGCAGAGCCCAATGCCCGCACGTACTTTTAAAGGGTGTTTTGGCGTCTAAATCCCTTAGAAGGAATGCCTTTCAGCCGTTCTGCAGACGGCGCGCCGAATAGAGTGACTCACTGGAGCCCGAATTTCCTTGAAGACACTGGCCGTTTCGACGACTCTGATGAGTGCGCTGCTGGTTGCGTCTAGCGGGCCTCAGGCTGCGGTCAATGAGACTGCGGGTGTGTGGCAGCAGGGACATGCAGGCGATGTGATAGAAGAGGACCAGGCCGTTATCGAGGAGTACTGTGTGCGTTGCCACAGCGAGCGTCGGCTTCGAGGAAACCTTTCGCTAGAGACTTTTGATGTCTCCAGCCCGGAGTCTTCGCCGGAAATAGCAGAGGCGATGATAGTAAAGCTGCGGGCTGGCATGATGCCGCCGCCGGGCGCTGCCCGACCTCAGGAATCAGATCTAATCCGTCTAGCAGAAGGGCTTGAAGCTCGCATGGATCAGATCGCCCTAGAGCGTGGCGATCCAGGAGGACGCACGTTTCAGAGATTGAATCGTGCAGAGTATGCCCGTTCCATTGAATCTCTATTGGGACTCAGGATCGATCCGGCTAATTACCTCCCCCTCGATACCAAGAGTGAGAACTTCGATAACATAGCGGACGTGCAGATGCTGTCGCCTACGCTCCTAGACGCGTACCTGACCGCAGCTGCCGAAATAGCTAGGCTCGCAGTAGGCGATCTGGAGGCGGGCGATAGAGAGCATACGTACTCGGTGTCTGGCTACATGTCCCAGGCTGATAGAGTCGAGGGAGCACCGCATGGAACGCGCGGAGGCACTTCGGTCATTCATAACTTCCCGGCCGATGGCGACTATGAGTTCTCAATCGTTTTCGAGCATACGACAACCGGTGCAGGCTTTTCCGGGCAACTCGCTCGAAACGAGCAGGTCGAGGTCTCGATCGACGGTGACCGGGTCGCTCTAATCGACGTTGATGCTTGGTTATCGTATTCGGATTCTTGGGGTATAACAATGAGAACGGATCCGATAGCTGTTAGCGCGGGTCCTCACCGCGTTACAGCGGCGTTTCTGAAGACCGCTGAAGGGCCGGTTGAGGACTTGCTCTCACCACACGACTGGTCGATAGCGGATCGCCACACCGGAATGTCAGGTTACGGGCTCACATTACTACCTCACCTGAGAGACCTGATCATTGCGGGTCCGAGGCGCGTAACTGGTGTGTCGGATCACACAGTTCGGCAGCGTGTGTTCAACTGCCGACCGACGACTGTTCGTGAGGAGAGGCCTTGTGCTTCAAGTATCATTGAACGGGTCGCATCTGACGCATACCGACGCCCGCTCAAGCCGAGAGATGTAGATGGCCTGATGCACTTTTACGAAGAAGGTGCGCGACAAGGGGGGTTCGAAATTGGGGTGCGTACGGCTCTGCAGGCGATCCTGGCGAGCCCGCATTTTGTGTTTCGCTTCGAACGGGGAACTGAGGCCGTTGATAACAGTGCTTACGTTCTCGGCGATCACGCGCTTGCTTCTCGCCTCTCGTTCTTTCTTTGGGCTAGTCCGCCCGATCATGAGCTTCGGTTACTCGCTGATCAGGGCCGCTTGTCGGATGGAGTAGTCCTGAGAGACCAAGTCGAGCGCATGCTTGAGGATCCCCGTGCAGAGGCACTCGGATCCCGCTTTGCCGCTCAATGGCTTCGTCTTCAGGACCTAGATAAAGTCCATCCAGATTCATATTGGTTCCCGGATTACGACCAGCAACTCGCCGACGCGATGCGTTTGGAAACGGAGTTGTTCTTCACGAATCTTGTCCGGGAAGACCACTCCGTCTTCGATTTGTTCACTGCTGATTATTCGTTTCTAAACGAGCGGCTTGCTGGCCATTACGGCATTGCAGGGGTGCGCGGAAATGAGCTGCGTCGTGTAGAGTACCCGGATGACCGTCGAAGAGGACTGCTGGGTCAGGGGAGTATTCTCACACTTACTTCCCATGCGGATCGTACTTCCCCTGTTCTTCGCGGGAAGTGGGTTATGGAAGTTCTCATGGGCACGCCACCTCCTCCACCACCTCCGGGGATCCCAGACCTTGAGGAGACGACGGGTGCTGTAGATGGTCGTGTGCTCAGTACCCGTGAGCGAATGGAAGCCCATAGAGCGAACCCGACCTGCAATTCGTGTCATCGCTTTATAGACCCGATCGGCCTTGCACTCGATAGCTATGACGTTACTGGTCGGTGGCGCATTCGTGAGCGCGGCGCCGAGATTGATACCCGGGGGGAACTATACGACGGGACCCTGATCGACAGTCCGGGAGCTTTAATTGAGGCTCTCTTAAGTCGTCCTGAGCCCTTGCTTAGAACCTTTACTTCGAATCTGATGGCGTATGGTCTCGGCAGGCGAGTTGGGTACGCTGATCAACCAGTCGTTCGATCGGTCGTGCGCGAGGCTGCCCTTAACGATTATCGTGTATCAAGCTTTGTGCTTGGTGTGGTGATGAGCGACGCGTTCCGGATGCAGTCTCCGGCGTCGCTCTCTAGTGAAACTTCCATCCCTGATGGAGGATAGAAGAGTCCACATGGGAAGAACGAAATGAATTTCATTACAGGAACCCGGATGGAGCGACGCACCTTCCTCAAGGGAATGGGTGCCTCGGTTGCGCTCCCGTTTCTCGATGCTATGGTGCCAGCGGGTCGGATGGCCGCCAACTCGGTCACGGATCCCACTCGATTTGTTGCTATAGAGCTGGTTCATGGTGCCGCAGGGTGTAGCGAATGGGGTGCAAGTCAGCACCTTTGGGACCCAGCGGAAGTCGGTCGGAATTTCGATCTGACCTCAAGCGCACTCAGGCCGCTCGAGGAATGGCGGGAACGTCTTACGATCGTCAGCAACACCGACGTCCGAATGGCAGAAGCTTTCGAGGCCAATGAGATTGGGGGGGATCACTTCCGTTCCAGCGCAGTATTCCTGACGCAGTCACACCCTAAACAGACTCGTGGCTCGGATGTTTTCGCAGGAACATCTCTTGACCAGATCTACGCCAGTCGCTTCGGACAGGATACACCGATACCAAGCATGCAGTTGTGCATAGAGCCTGTAGACCAATCCGGTGGCTGCGCATATGGGTACTCTTGCGTTTACACAGATACGATAAGCTGGGCCTCGCCAAGCGCGCCGCTTCCAATGATCCGGGATCCGAGGGTCGTATTCAACATGCTTTTTGGAGCCGGTGGTTCGTCTGAGGATAGGGCGTCACGCCGTAAGACAAACAGCAGTATTCTAGACTGGATCACAGGTGAGATCGCCTACCTGAAACGCGAACTCGGGCCGAACGATATGCAGCGTCTAGAGAGGTATCTAGAGAATGTCCGGGAGATCGAACGCAGGATTCAGGCGGTTGAGGCTCAGAACGCCACGGGTGAAGAGCGCCAACTTCCTGGGGCACCAGCGGGTGTTCCGGACTCATTCGAAGATCACATGCGCCTAATGTTCGATCTGCAGGCGTTGGCGTTCGCGTCCGACATGACTCGGGTCTTTTCGTTCAAGACCGGTCGTGACGCGTCCGGACGCGTGTACCCTGAAAGTGGCACAGACCGGCCCTTCCACCCGGCGTCTCATCACGGTGGCCGAGAAGAGGCGATATTAGATTTTCAGAAGATCAATGAATATCACGTGAGCATGCTGCCCTATTTTCTTGATAGGCTGGAGGCTTTGGACGAAGGTGGTACCGACTTGCTCGAGAAGACTATGATCGTATTCGGATCTCCTATGGCGGACGGGAATCTCCACAACCATCGCCGCTGCCCACTTGTCCTGTTGGGGGGAGCAAACGGTCAACTGGAAGGAAACCTGCACCTCAAGGCTCCAGACGGAACACCGATGGCTAATGTCATGCTCACACTTATGCACAAGCTTGGTATGGACGACATTAACAGCTTCGGAGACAGCACGGGTGATTTCTCTCTGACGTTGCCGCACTCAACAGCGCCTGCGGACTGAAGAGGGCATTGGGAGAATGATGATTGGATTTAGATCGGCGGTAACATTCGGAGCAATTGGAATGTTGGTGGTTATCACAGCCGATTCCGGACCATTGCTCGAGACGGTTTCGGCGGGTGACACCGCACCATTGTCGTTCTTAGCCTCAGAGGCGTCGCAGACCTTGAATGAGAATGATGTCATTCAGGAGTACTGTGTCCGTTGTCATTCAGATCGTCGACTTCGAGGCAATCTTTCACTCGAATCATTCGATGCCGATCAACCCCACCTTCAGGGCGACGTTGCTGAGAAGATGGTGGTAAAGCTAAGGGCTGGTATGATGCCGCCGCCCGGTGTAGCGCGTCCCGCCGGAGACACGCTCAATCTTCTAGTTGAAGCTCTCGAACAGAGGCTGGACCGGATCGCACAGTCGAAGCCGAATCCAGGTGGTCGGACCTTCCAACGCCTCAACCAAGCCGAGTATTCAGCATCAATCCGTGACCTTCTCGGGCTAGAGATCAACGGAGCTGACTATCTGCCACCTGACACGAAGAGCGCTAATTTCGACAATATCGCTGACGTACAGATGCTGTCACCGACGCTTCTTGACGCTTATTTGAACGCAGCGGCTGAAGTCAGTAGGCTTGCACTGGGTGATCCAGATGCGACCACGACCGAAGCGCAATATCGCGTCCCACGGTGGGCGTCGCAGACAGAGCGAGTTCAAGGGGCTCCCTACGGCACACGTGGTGGCGTTTCGGTGGTTCACAACTTTGCGGCCGACGGCGATTATGTCTTCCGGTTTTCGTTCCACCATGAGACGACGGGGACGGCTGTCGGTAATGGTGCCTCAGCCCTGAACACGACTCCTGAGAGCCCGGAGCAGGTTGAGATCTCGGTCGATGGTGAGCGCGTGGCCCTGATGGACATAGACCGGTGGATGCACGTCTCCAATCCTGAAAGCGTTGACATGCGAACGCCGCCGATCGCTGTGACGGCTGGGCCGCACCGGGTAACTGCGGCCTTCGTGATGAAGGCAGACGGACCTGTGCAGGATCTGATATCGCCGCACGATTGGTCGCTCGCCAGTACTGCGATCGCGGGCACATACGGGGTGATGTCTCTCCCACACCTCCGTGACCTTGTGATTGTGGGACCTGAGAACGTGACTGGAGTCTCAGACACGCCGATACGACGTGCGGTCTTCACCTGTCGTCCGACGGGCCCACAGGACGAGCATGGATGTGCTTCTTCTATTATCGAACGGCTCGGTGCTCAGGCTTTCCGCCGACCGTTGACGGATAATGACCGCGAGGCGCTGATGAGTTTCTATGAGTACGGCGCTCAGGATGGAGGCTTTGAGTACGGGGTTCGTACCGCCCTCGAGGCTATGCTGGCGAGTCCTCACTTCGTCTTTCGTTTTGAGGAGGCTCCCGGAGACGTTGGTCCTGGTGTGCTCTACGAGATTGAGGATGAAGATCTCGCGGTGCGGCTGTCTTACTTCCTATGGGGCCTCCCTCCCGACAGCGAGCTACGGGATCTCGCTGAGCGTGGCCAACTCTCCGACGATGATGTGCTGGAGGAACAAGTCCAGCGCATGCTTTCGGACCCCCGTGCAGAGGCACTCGGGTCTCGTTTTGCATCTCAGTGGTTGCGGCTACAGGACCTTGATAAGGTTCACCCGGACGTCCGTCTTGAGCCCGATTTTCATCAGCAGCTCGCAGATGACATGCTTCAGGAGACTGAGCAATTCTTCACGAGTCTGATCCGTGAGGATAGACCGGTCCTCGAACTGTATACGGCCGACTATACCTTCCTAAACGAACGTCTAGCGCGCCACTACGGCATTGCAGGTATCACGGGTAACGACTTCCGGCGAGTTGACTATCCGGATGAGATGAGGCGCGGAGTTTTGGGGCACGCGAGCGTGCTCACATTAACATCTCAGGCTGGGCGCACGTCTCCGGTTCTTCGTGGGAAGTGGGTTATGGAAGTCATGATGGGCACGCCGCCGCCGCCGCCGCCGCCGGGGATCCCGACACTAGAAGAGACCGAGGCGGCGGAGGAAGGGCGTGTACTCACCACACGTGAGCGATTGGAGATTCATCGAAAGAACCCCACGTGTAATGCTTGTCACCGTTTTATGGACCCGATTGGTCTGTCACTCGACAGCTATGGGGTAACGGGAAAGTGGCGGTTTAGGGAGAACGGTAACGCCCTAGATACAAGGGGGGACTTTTACGACGGCACGCCTATAAACAATCCGTATGAACTCCAGCGGGCGCTTCTTAAGCGACCCATCCCACTGGTACGTACGTTTACGTCAAACCTCATGGCGTATGCACTCGGCCGACGTGTAGAGTATTTTGATCAACCAACGGTGCGGCGGATTGTGCGAGACGCTGAAGAGAAAGACTATAGGATGTCGGCCTTTTTTATGGGTGTTGTGAAGAGTGATGCTTTCAGGATGCAGAGTGTCTCGGCTTCCGTGCAGGACTACTAGACTCTGAGTTGAACTAATGCGCCCGAGGCGCCGGAGAACGACCCGATG
>DLTN01000125.1:0-3204 GCA_002500925.1 Gemmatimonadales bacterium UBA7835
TTGGACGATATGGGGGTGGGGGGCCGACGAACTCTTGCGTCTTTCTTATCTTTATAAGGTGCAGTGCAGTTTGGAATAAAGAGGACGCCCCCGATGGAAGAGCCTTCGCTCATCTACGACTGGAACGAAGTGACACAGGACTTCCAGTGGAGTTCCATCGAGTCGGTCGAACTGGACGACGAGACGTTGCGGGATGGGCTTCAAAATCCGTCCGTGGTCGATCCACCGATCTCAGAGAAGATCCGTCTGCTCCATTATATGGATCAGCTTGGGATCACTACCGCAGACATTGGGCTTCCTGGAGCAGGACCGAGGGCGGTCGATGCGGTAACGGCACTAGCTCAAGAGGTCGTGGACTCGAAGCTCTCAATCGACGTCAATTGTGCGGCGCGCACAGTGCTGGCCGATGTGCGACCCATTGTGGATATCAGTCAGAAAGTCGGCATCGCAATCGAGGCATGCACGTTCATCGGAAGTTCACCGATTCGACAGTATGCCGAAGATTGGACACTAGCGAAAATGCTGAGGGTCACAGAGGAGTCCGTGACCTTCGCGGTCAGGGAAGGACTTCCGGTGATGATGGTCACCGAGGATACAACGAGAGCGCACCCAGACGTCTTGAAGGAGTTATACAGCAAGGCGATCGAGTGGGGCGCCAGGCGCCTGTGTATAGCCGACACCGTTGGCCACGCGACGCCTGCAGGGGTCAGGGCGTTGGTTCGTTTCGTGATCGAAGAGATCGTCGAACCCTCCGGCGAATCAGTAGGAGTAGACTGGCACGGGCATCGAGATCGAGGCTTGGGGCTAGCCAACACCATCGCGGCGATCGAAGCGGGAGCGACCCGGGTGCATGGCACAGCTCTAGGAATAGGAGAGCGCTCAGGAAACACCGAGATGGACATGATCTTGGTGAACTTGAAGTTGTTGGGGGCACACGACGCGGATCTCAGTGTGCTGCCCGAGTACTGCGAATTAGTCGCCGAGGCGTGTCAGATTCCCTTGGTTCACTCATACCCGGTGATTGGGGCAGACGCATTTCGCACGGCTACCGGGGTGCACGCCGCAGCGATCGTAAAGGCTCACGCGAAAGGCGACGAATGGCTTGCGGATCGCATCTATTCGGCGGTTCCTGCTTCAATGGTGGGGCGCAAGCAAGTGATCGAGATTGGACCGATGTCGGGTCTTTCGAACGTGAAGTTTTGGCTCCGAGCGAACGGGTACAACCCCGAGGACGAGGAGCTCTGTGCGAGGATCTTCCAGGCCGCGAAAAAGACGGACCGTACCCTTACGAAAGGAGAACTGGAAGTCCTCTGCAAGATGGGTTGATCGTCAGTTTTGGCTCGCGGCTACTAGTCGCGCATGAGACGGCGAAAAACCAATGACGAGGTTAGCGCACAAGATCATGAAACAGTCAAATATCGAAACCACGCCGCGTGTTCTTGTGGTTGAGGACGAGCCGGATATAGCTGCACTTATCGCGTATCAGCTAACTCGCGAAGGCTTCCGGGTGGAAACCGTAGGCAGTGGAACCGAGGCACTGGTCGCCATTGACAAAGAGGCACCTGATCTGGTCGTGCTTGATAGAATGTTGCCTGGTCTGAGTGGGGATGAAGTGATCCAGCGGCTTAGGGATGATCCTGAAACATTGAGCATTCCGGTGCTAATGCTAACTGCGAAACGGGAGCAGGAAGATCGGATCGAAGGCCTTGAGTTGGGGGCCGACGACTACCTGACAAAACCTTTTTCGCCGCGCGAACTTGTACTGCGTGTGCAAGCAGTTCTGCGACGTGTTCAGGACGCGGGAACTGCTTCCGGTGGACGAGTCCTGCGCGCGGGACCGCTTCGGATGGACCTAGCATCCCATCGAGTCTTACTTGAAGGTCGAGAGCTTATCCTAACGCCAACCGAGTTTCGACTGCTGGAGTCATTGATGGAACGGCGTGGTCGGACTCAGAGCCGCAAACAGCTACTCGAACGCGTGTGGTCATACGAATCGGGTATTTCGGATAGAATACAGACGCGCACTGTAGATATGCACGTGCGGCGCTTACGTTCGAAGCTCGGGAGAGTTGGTGAATGGATCGAGACCGTGCGTGGCTTCGGCTACCGGCTAATGATTCCTGAAGGGGTTGAGTAGCAGGGCTGTTCGTTGCCGCGACAAAGAGTGGTCGGGCTTTTCGTTCATTTGTGTCTCCCCCCTCTTAAGAATTAGAAATGCCACCGCCAGCCTCTAGGTCGATATCATCGCGATTTCGTTGCGGGGTGTCAGACATGGGGATGATCAAGGAGCGACATGGAGGAGATGAGTGGAGCGGTAGAGGCCTTGCTTGATCAGGTCGGTCAGGAGACGGAGCCAAAGGCGCTTTTTGGCTCCTCCAACTTGCGTGGCCAAGTAGCAATCGTGACTGGTGGGTCGAGCGGAATCGGCAGGGCGATCGCTATGGAACTGGGTCGCTGTGGTGCGGACATCGCGTTCTGCTTTTTGGATTCAGACTCGGATGCTCGCTCGGATGCTCAGGAAGTTGCGAGTCGACTCCGCGACCTGGATGTAAATGTGTTCGTTCGCTCCTGCGATGTGCGGGACAGCAAAGAGGTGAACACGTTTGTTGATGAGGCCCAGAAAGAGCTTGGTGGCGTCCAGATCCTGATCAACAACGCTGGGATTGGGGCGGACGCTCCGGTGTGGAAGATGGAAGATGACGAATGGGAAGTGGTAGTTCGAACGAATCTAGATGGAGCTTTCTACTTTACTCGAGCTGTTGCGCCATTCATGCGTGAGCAGGAACACGGAAAGATCGTCAACATCACCTCCGTGCACGGAATCCGCTCAGAATTCGGAATCTCTAACTATGCAGCTTCCAAAGCCGGCTTGATTGGTCTAACTCGAAGCACTGCGGTGGAGTTGGGCCGACGGAATATCAATGTGAATGCTGTGGCACCCGGTTACATCCGCACCACACGCCTGACAGATGGGGTGCCCCCCGAAATTCTCGATCGGGCGCGTGAGCGCGCGAGTCTAGGTCGCCTGGGTGATCCACAAGACGTAGCGGGTGTAGTGCTCTTCCTTTGCTCCGAGCCTGCTCGACACATCACCGGTGCTGTGATTCCTGTTGATGGAGGATATCTCCTCTAGAGGTTGGATTAAGCGGAATTTTCATTCTGCCCGGCCTTTATTATTACCGGTCAACATTAGAAGATTGTTGG